>QZKZ01000274.1 GCA_004796465.1 Desulfovibrio sp. | reverse complement strand
TTCCCGTGACCAGCAAGTCGCCGATGAACACGGGATCGCCCTTGGCCAGTGCTCGGCATTCCTCCTGGTGGTTCCAGCGTTTGACCAGGCGGTCCTGGTTGATGGCCACCACATCGCCGTCGGCTTCCTGCACGTATCCCACGGGATCAGGATCATAGCCCGCCCAAACGGTTCCAGGAACCATGACCAGGGCCAGGGCCAGGTACAACACCATAAAAAGCGACGTCGCGCGCCGCGAAAAAATAGGGGCAAGAGCTTGCATGCCGTCCCCCTTGAGCTGACATTTTCAGGACTCCCCCAGGGAGTCCTCACACGGCAACCGAATTTCTCAGTTACCCCTGTTAGGTGACGGGAAGATGTCTGTCAACCGGATGGGGCATGATGCTTGCGCTGTTCGGTTCAGCCCTGGAATTCGCGGACAATGATTTGCTCTCGGCGCAAGGGGCAAAAGGATGGCCTTTCGTCTCCCTCCACCTCGTGGATGGGCCGGCGGGGCGGGTTGGAGATGGCGCAACGCCGGACTTCCTCGGGCGGGCATACGGGTTGGCAAAAGGGGCAGTCGTCACATTTGCGGGTCACGATTATCATGGGTTTCTCCAATTATTGTCGAGTGGTGTTTGCTCGCCGCCCGTGAGGGGGCAGGCGCGCCACCAACTTACTCGGGTTCCAGGTCAAGGACAATGTTGTTGAAGCCGTCCACCCGGCCACTGACTTCAGGTGGCAGGAACAGGGTCGAGGTGAATTCGGTGATCACGGCAGGGCCGTGCACAATATTGCCGGGGCTGAGCCGGTCTCGGGCCAAGACCTCCAGTTCCAGGCTTTGCCCCGCGAAGACAGCGGTTCGTTTGCCGAGAAAGGCGTTGGAGGCGGGTGTTTCCTCGCCAAGCGCCAGGGGCTGGGCCTCGGGTTTGTCCGGCTCGCCCCTGGCCCGCAAGCGGAGGTTCACGATCTCCACGCCCTTGCCAGGGTTGGCGTAGCCGTAATGGCGCTCATGCAGCTCGTGGAACGCGGTGATGCAGCGTTCGGAAAAGGGCGTCATGATTTCATGGGACTGGCCTTGGTAGCGCATGTCCAGGTAGGGCTCTACACTGATGCGCTCCCTGGCGACGCCCTCGGCCGCAAGGTCGCGCACGCCCCGTTCGCGCATGGGCGTGAAATTTTCCTCCAACACAGCGAGAAGTTCCGCGAACTCGGGATCCCCGTTGTCAATGAATCCGGGCCTGAGCATGATCGTGCGGGAGTAGTCCCGGATCACGTCGGCCAGGAGCATGCCCTTGGCCGAAAGGATGCCGGGGTTTTCCGGAATGAGCACGCGGGGGATGTTCATGAGCCGGGCCAGGGCCACGCAGTGCAGGCCGCCAGCCCCGCCGAATGAGAACAGGGTGAATTCGCGGGGGTTGTAGCCGCGTTCCACGGAGATGACCCGGATGGCGCGTTCCATGTTGGCGTTGGCCACGGCAATGACGCCCTCGGCCACTTCCCGGGGCGAGAGGGACGCCTGTTCTGCCAGGCGGGCAAAGGGCTCTTCCAAGCGCTCGGGATACAAACGCATGGCGCTGCCCAGGAATTGGTCCGCAATGAGCCGCCCCAAATACAGATTGGCGTCAGTCACGGTCACCTGGTCGCCCTTGCCGTAACAAATGGGGCCGGGGTCGGCCCCAGCGCTTTCCGGGCCCACCTTGAGCGCGCCGCCCGCGTCGATGCGGGCAATGGAACCTCCGCCCGCGCCCACGGTGTGGATGTCGATCATGGGCGTTTTCACGGGAAAGGAGGCGATGGAGGAGTTGAGGGTCAGGCTGAGGTCGTGGTTGATGAGCGACACGTCCGTGGAGGTGCCGCCCATGTCGAATGTGATCAGCTTGGAAATTCCGGCCTGCTTGCCCAGGCGAAGTGCGCCCACGGCTCCTCCGGCAGGCCCTGACAGAATGGTGCGCACGGGTTCGCGCCGGGCCGTGGCCGCGGAAATGGAGCCGCCGTTGGACTGCATGATGCGCAGGGACCCAATCCCCTGCTCGTGCAGTTCCTCTTCGATACCCAGGAGGTAACCCTGCATCTTGGGGCTGACATAGGCGTTGACCACTGTGGTGGAGCAGCGTTCATACTCCCTGAATTCCGAGAGGATCTCATGGGACAGGGACACGGGCAGGCAAGCGTCCGGGCCGCGCGTTTCCTGCACTGCTTTGTCGAGAAGCTCAGCCACGCGCTGTTCATGCTCGGGCCGGGCAAAGGCGAAAAGCAAACACACGGCCACGGACTCCACGTCCCTAGCCAGGATGCGCTTCGCGATTTCCAGGATTTCCTTTTCGTCCAGGGGTTCGTGTTCGGTTCCATCGGCAAGGACCCGTCCGCTGATACCGAAGCGCAGAGCATCGCCAACCAGGGGCGGTTCCTTTGCATAGGCCAGGTCGTAGAGCCGGGAACGGTTCTGGCGGCCAATGGCCAGGACATCCGTGAACCCCTTGCTGGTGATCAGAGCCGTGGTCACGCCCTTGCGTTCCAGAATTGCGTTGGTGGCCACAGTGGAGCCGTGCACCACCTGTTGCGGCTTTTGTCCCTGCCCCAGTTCGTCCAAGAGGTGGGCAATGCCCGCTAAAACGGCCCGGGACGGATCGTCTGGAGTGGATAGCAGCTTGTGGGTGCGCACGCCCTCGGGTCCCGTGTATACCAGGTCCGTGAAGGTGCCGCCCGTATCTACGCCGATAATGATCATACTCTTTCCATGGGAATGATTGGGTCCGGCCTCTTGCCGCGCTCCGCTCATCAGTCCGGCTTCCCGCCGCCAGTCGCCGACATGGAGTCATACGGAAATCCCTTGGCGGACGCAACGCAGCCCGGAAAAAGCCCTTGCCGCCCCCTTGAAGGGCGAGGGACGCAATGGTACATATCCAAGCGGCGTTGCATCATACGCGGGGTTGCGCCCGCGCCAGGAGCCACGAGGATGACCCATGGGCAAGACTATTGACGTGGAAGTTGTCAATCCCTTTCTCAACGCTGTGGTGGACGTGTTGTCCACCATGGCCCAGGTAGTGGTGACCCCGGAAAAGCCGTTCGTGAAGAAGACTTCGGCCGCCAAGGGCGACATCACCGGTATTATCGGCATCACGGGCGACTCGGACAAGGGCACCATTTCCGTCACCTTTGAGGAGAAGCTGGCGCTCGTTGTGGTCGGCAACATGCTCGGGGAGGAAATCCAGGAGATGAACGACGAGGTGCGCGACGCAGTGGGCGAGATCACGAACATGATCTCGGGCCAGGCCCGGCAGGGTTTGGCAACGACCGGCCGCAAGTATCACGCAGCCATTCCCACGGTCACTGTGGGCCGCAACCACGAAGTCAGCCATATTTCGGACGGTCCGATTCTGGCCATTCCCTTTACCACTCCCCACGGCGCTATCACCGTAGAGGTTTGCTTCGGCCCCCTGGGTATTTAGCCGTCTTCCGCAGTATTCGAAGACAATCCGCATACAAAAAGGACCGGTGCGACAAGCACCGGTCCTTGAGTTTTTCAAGGCAGTTCGGCTCAGGCGGACGCGCCTACCATCATCATAAAAATCACGAACAGCAACACACAGGTGTTGATGCACAAGCTGGCGATGGACAACCCCTTGCGCCTGTTCTTCAGGCAAGTGCCCACGATGCCCAGGACCAGGCCCACAAGGCTGAGCAAAAAGGAGAGGAGGAACGCCAGGCCCAAAGCCATGATCTCGGGGTCGGTTTCGTCCAAGGAGGCATCAGCCAGGGAAATGGACCAAACAATGGTAATGATCCACAAGGGCAGTGCGATCATGGTCAGGATGAAGGCGGCTAGGCCCACACCGTTTTTTTGCGGGGGGCCGTCAAAGGTGAAGGCGCCCTGGTCGGCGGATTCGGGCTGTTGCCATTGACGTTCTTCCAGGCGCGAGCCGCATTCAATGCAGAACTTGGCTCCCGGGTTGTTGGCATGGCCGCATTGGGTGCAGTGCATATGTCCTCCTGGTTTCCGCGTTCCCAAACGATCAATGAGAGGTAATGCGTCAGGTCTGGAAATCCCTATATCCCAGTTTCGCTTTATGGCAAAGTAGGATTCAGGGGAACCGTGCCGCTAAGAGAAGCTCCTGTTTTGTCCGCATGACATGACGCAACATTTTGGGAGCAATGCCCTCGGAACGAAAGAGAAGATCGCGGCATGTATTTCGGAATCTGGCGGAAAAGAGGTTTTCCAGGCCGTATGCGGTGAGGACTCTGCCTAGTGGAGGGAAGGGCAGTGGTCAATACATGGCAAAGAACATCTTAGGCAAAATTGCGAGCAGGAAAAAGGCTGGAGGAATAGCGTTGAGGCAGGTTCCAGCGATGGCGAATCCCTTGCGCAAGTCTTCTTTCGTGGTCGCCACGATGCCCAGGACCAAGCCGGTGAGGTTCACAACCACGGCCAGGAAAAAGCAGCCCACGATACCAATGCCCAGCAAGTCGGAGTTCATTGAAGAAGCTCCTGACAAGGCCGAGCCCAGAGCCCAAAGAAAGCCGAAGATCGTGAGTACCCATAAAACAATGCCCGCGATGCCGAGGAAAAAGGCTGCCAGTCCGGCCTTGTTCTTGCGAAGCACGGGGATGTCCCCTGGCGGGTGGGCTTGGGCCGTAGACCCGGTGCTGGAATCCGGAACAAGGGATGCAGGTGCGGGTTCCCGGCCCAACCGTTGGCCGCACTCCGTACAGAATCGGGAGTCGGCCTGGTTCATGAATTCGCAGCGGGGGCATTGCATGGGGGCTCCTCGGGCAAGGGCACATGATCCGGAACATGCCGGGAATCAATCGGATACGTATAGGGCCAGCAAGAGCATGAGAAACGTGGCCAAGGAGAGACCGTTGACGCAGATTCCCGCGATGGCGTGGCCCTTGCGCAAGGCCTGTTGGGTTGTGGCCACAATGCCCAGGACCAAGCCGGCGAGGTTGGTCAACAAAGCCAGGGTGGGAACGACAATGGCGATTACCTCGAAGTTTTCTCCATCATACCCGCCGCCAAAAGCGCTGAGAAAGAGATAGATGGCGAATCCAACGGAAAGCAGCCAGAGGATAACGCCCACAATGCCGAGGATAAAGGAAGCGAGGCCCAGGGGATGGTTTCGGGGCAGGGGCGGTTCCTGGGTTGGGCCGATGTGGGGGGCAATATCCGGCCCAGGGGGCGGAGGTTCGGGAGGTGCGGGCTTGGACCGCTCCAGGCGTTGCCCGCACTCCGTGCAGAACAGGGACTCGGGCTGGTTTTCGAACTCGCAACGGGGGCATATCATGGTGTCTCCAGGAACCTTGCCCCGGATGGAGAAGCGCGGAATGGCCAACGCGCCGGAACAAGTGGGGGGAGCATATCAAGACAAGGCCCCTGGGGTCAAAATCACAAGAGAGATACCTGTCGCCAAGAGATCGCGGATCAAGGAAGCCGGGCCGGAATCGTTGTTCCGTTTGGACGGGAGGTCCACGTGGGGTATCAGGCGGCCTGTCAGGAAGCGTGGGCCAGAACCCACAGGAAAACAGCAAGTCCCACAGCCACCACGCTGATGATCAGCCCGGCAACGGCAAAACCCTTGCGCCTGTTCTTGAGGAGCACGCTCACGATGCCGAACGCCAAACCCGTGAGTGTGCAGCCAACAGACAGGACAAGGAGAAGAAGAGTCAGCAGGGTTTGCCAACCGCCATCATCAAGTGTGTCGTTTTCAACAAAAGCCAGCATGGCGAAAACCGATCCGACCAAGAGAACAATCGCTGTCAGCCCAAGGATAAACGAGGTCAGGCCCGGACCATTGAACCGTTTTTCCGTCGTGTTCGAAAGGGACGCGCCGCAAGTGATGCAGAAGTATGCGTCAGGGGATGTTTCGGCTTGGCAGTGGGGGCAGTGCATGGCGGTATTCCTGGAAGGAAAAAAGGGAAACAGAATCCGGCGCGGCAAGCGCGTCCAGGACTACCCACTCAAGAGTATGCTCAGGACCATGTACAAGGCCACGGCTGCATTGATGAAAAGTCCAACAATGGCGAATCCCTTGCACCGGTTTTTTTGCAGCAAACCGGCCACGGCAAAGGCCAGGCCCATGAGGGTGGTGGCAATGGCCAGGAGACCCACGAGCATCATAAGTGGGGAGATAGTTGGAGAAGAGGAGTCGCCGCTGGCTTCCATGGCGGACAAGAGCATTAAGGCCAAGACAACCCACAGGACAATGCTGCCCAGTCCCAGGATGAACGAGGCCGTGCCCAGGCCGTTTCTCCGCTTGGGCGGAACCGTCGGGGAATGGCCGGAACCGTCCGTGGCCAGGGGCGCGCCGCAGTTGATGCAGAATTGGGCCGAGGGAACATTTTCCTTGTTGCAATGGGGGCAGTGCATGGGGGCTCCTTCATAGGAAATAGCGCACGAGGAAAGCTAGCATGAATATCAGCTCGGACAATAATATGAATCACTCTAAGGGTCGAACAAGGGGAAGTCAATGATGAACCAAAGAGGAAAGTGCGGGTTGGTGTCACAACAGGGCGAAAATAAAGGCGCTTCAGCATCTCCCGGGATTGGGCGGGGCTGAAGCGCCTGGTGTTGGCGCGGTTATTCGTGAGCTGAACCAGCGGCCTACTCGGTGATGGTCACCACGGCCTTGCCTGCGGCATACTTGTCATCGGCCCGGGCCTCCACGGAAAAGGAGCGGGTACGCTGGGTGGGCAGGGAATTGAACAGCTCGGCGGCTGAGCGGTATTCCTCGTCGCGAAAGGCGTTGAGCTCGCGCACCGTATGCACGACCACCACCAGACTTTCTCCAAGGGGAGGGCTGGCTTGGAGCTGGAATCGGTCGTCCTCGCCGGGGATGGTGAGCACGCTGCCCGCGCTGACCCGGTTGTCCGGGTGGTAGCGGTTGGGAAAGAGCACGGTCACGGTATCGTCGTCCGGGCTCACGTTGAACACGTTGAGATACCCGTCCTCAGTGACCCTGCAGGTGATGACCATCTCATCGCCCAGGGAAAAGCTGTCCTGGTTCACGCTCAGGTCCACCACGGAGTGGGCGCTGTCCGCCAGGGTCTCCAACTCGACCCACACGTCCTCGCGGGCCGGGGAAGTGTCAGGTGTGCCCGCTATTTCCGGGCCGTCCGGGTCCTCGGGGCTGTCCGAGGGACCCAGCGCAAACCACAATCCTCCGGCAATGAGCACCAGCGCGGCCAGGGCCACGGCCAAGAGCAGTCCCTTGTTACCGGACTTGGCCGGGGCGGTTTGGATGGGCTTGGCCGTGGCGGAGCTGGGTGCTGCCGCCAAGGTGGTTCCCGGCGTGGCGGGCTCCAGGGATTTGGCTTCGTAGAACTTGGTGACCGTGTCCACGAGTTTGTCCAGGTGGGGCTCCAGGGGCTCGGACAGGGCGTCGAGCCAGTGGTGGCTGCTGACGAAATATTCCAGGGCCTTGGTCAGGACCACATCCTCGGTGCGGAAGGGCAGTACGGTGACCCGCTTGCTCACGGCCCGCTCCACCTCGCGCAGCACCTGGGGCGACTCATTGGAGCTGGACGTGACAATGAGCACCAACAGGGCGCTGGACTCAATGGCGTGAAGAATTCCCTCGGCCCAGTCAGCGCCGGGCAGGATGTCGCGGGGCGCGATCCAGCAGCCGAAGCCAGCCTGTTCAAGGGAGGCGCAGACCGCGTCGGCAACGGCCTTGTCCTGGGACGAGTGGCTGATGAAAATATGGTTGGCCATGGGTTTTCCTTTGTTGGAATCGTGATGGGAAACAGAGATATAATTGTAGTGGGGCGGCAGAGGGAGGTCAAGGCGGTGCGCCAAGAAGAGCGGCGCGTGAATGCTGGATTTCCCTATCGGTGCAAGCATCGGGACGGCTGTCTTGAAGGAGCGCCCTCCGGCCCAGGCCTCCGGGCGGCATCACCGATGCCCACCCGCCCCCCCTTAAACGGCTCTCTCTTCCCATCTTATACCTTGCGTTTTCTTGGCAGCCCTTGCCAGGATATTTCCCGGCAAGTACAATTATGATGCGGACCTGCGCTGGAGTTTACGGCAGGCGCAGGGGCCGCGTTTTCTTTGTCATGAAGGAGGGAGCGCTTGCCAAAGAGGCGAAACGTTCCCCTGCAACCGGACCTGGAGATGGCCCATGGATACTCCCACGTATTGGAGCGACGACATGCCGCAGTTCATAGAAAGAATGGCTGAAAAAGCAGCGATCCCGGGCGTGAACGCGCCGGAGGCGCGCAGCAAACCGAAACGTTCGGGCATGGCCCGGACCTTGGCCGGCGTATTGCTGCTGGTCATGACCGGGGTTCTTTTCCTGGCGCTGCAAGCCACCTGTAAGGCCGAAACCGCCAATGAACCGGCGCTGGACTCCATGGGCCAGGACTCGTCCCAGTACCCGGACGGCCTTGACGATGAAAGCCTCTTGTTCACTGCCGCGAGTAACGGTGACGTGGAAACGGCGGCTCGGATCCTGGATGCGGGCATGGCCGTGGACATCCGCGACGGGTTGGACTGGACCCCGCTCATAACCGCTGCCGACTCGGGACAAGTGAATATGGCCGCCATGCTGCTGGACCGGGGAGCGGACATGGAAGCCCGGGACGTGGACGGCTGGACCCCTCTCATGTGCGCGGCCCGGGGCGGCCACATCGCGGTCATGGAACTTCTCTTGGCCCGGGGCGCGGTACTTGAGGCCAAGGACAACTACGGCACCAACGCGCTCATGCACGCCGCGTCCATGGGCCAAGTCCTGGCGGCCCGCTTTCTCCTGAAACAGGGCGCGTCCACGGAAGTGACGGACGATTACGGCAGGACCCTGCTCATGCTGGCGGCGGTCGGCGACATGGCCGAGTTGGCCGAAGCGCTGCTCGATCAGGGCGCGGATATGAACGCGCGCGACATGGACAACAAGACCGCCCTGGTCATGGCTGCGGAAATGCAGTCCCACGGGGTCGTGGGTTTGCTCATGGAACGTGGCGCGGCCATTGACGTTGGCCAAGGCGACGGCAATTCCCTGCTCATTTACGCGGCGGACTCGGGCCGCATCGATTTGGTGCGGGAACTGCTGGAGCAAGGCGTGGATGTGGACGCCAAGGACTCCATCGGTTGGACTCCGCTCATGTACGCGGTGAGCAGCAACAAGGCTGAATTGGCCGGGTTCCTGCTGGACGCGGGCGCGGACCTGGAAGCCCGCGACATTGATGGCTGGACCCCACTGATGATCGCGGCCATGAACGGCTCGGACCAGGCCCTGGAACTCCTGGCCGGGCGCGGCGCGGCCCTGGAGAACACGGACGACTCGGGCGCGACAGCGCTCCTGCACGCCTTTACCTCGGGCAAGACGAGTACCGTGGAATTTTTGCTCGGGTTGGGCGCGAGCATCGAGGTCCGCGACATAACGGGCCAGACTCCCCTGATCATGGCCGTATTCAGCGGGTCGCCTGGACTCGTGACAATGCTCCTGGACATGGGCGTTGACCCCAACGCCAGGGACAATGAGGGCTTTACCGCCCTGCTGCACGCCTTGTCCCAGGGCCGCCAGGATATGGCCGCTCTGCTGGAGCAACGGGGCGCGGTGTTTGATGTGGATCCCGAGTCAGCCGGACGCGTGCTCCTGAGCATCGCGGGCGGCGGTGACACGGGTCTTGCCCTCAGGCTCATCCAGGAAGGAGCCGATCTGGAGAGCCTGGGAGACTACAGCTGGACCCCCCTGCTGGTCGCCGTGGACTGGGGCAACACAGCCATGGCCCGTCTGCTCCTGGAACACGGGGCCAACGTGGAGGCCCGCGACGTGGACGGTTGGACCGCGCTCATGCTTGCGGCGCGCGTGGATTCCGCGGAACTTGCGGAACTGCTCCTGGAGTTCGGCGCTGACGTCCAGGCCAAGGACAACTACGGACAAAGCGCCCTGGCCCATGCCCTGGACATGGGCAGCGCCAATGTCAGGCGCGTGCTGGAAGAACATGGCGCGGTCCTGGAACTGACGGGCCCTGGCGGAGAAAGCCTCTTGTTCAGCGCCGTGACCAACGGCGACATGGAACTGGTGGTTCAAATCCTGGATGCGGGCATGGCCGTTGATATCCGCGATGATTTGGACTGGACTCCGCTTATGGCCGCGGTCAGTTGGAGCTACCTCGATATAGCCACCTTGTTGCTGGACCGGGGTGCGGACATGGAGGCCCGCGACGTGGACGGCTGGACCCCGCTCATGATTGCGGCCCGCTCCGGCTTTGGGGGCAGCGTGGAACTGCTCCTGAGCCGTGGCGCTGATTTGGCGGCCACGGACCAATCCGGCATGGACGCCTTGAGCCACGCCTTGAATATGGGCCATAACGAGATCCGCGACATTTTAGTCGAACATGGCGCGGTAATCGACTTGTCCGGCCCCCAAGGCGTGATACTGCTGCTGATGGCGGCTGAATCCGGCGACACCGAGCAGGCGGCGGAATTGCTCAGCGCCGGCGTGAGCATCGAGGCCACCGGCGAATATGAATGGACGCCCTTGCTCACGGCCGTGAACATGTTTCAGACTAATATGGCTGCGTGGCTTTTGGACAACGGTGCGAATATCGAAGCCCGCGACATTGACGGCTGGACCCCGCTGATCATGGCCGCGCGCAACAACGACACGTCCACGGCGGCCCTGCTCCTGGAACGGGGCGCAGACGTCGAGGCCAGGGACTACAGCGGCAAGACCGCCTTGCTCCACGCCATGGAGCTTCAAGCGGCGCAGGTCGAGGCCTTGCTGCGGGAACACGGCGCAACCCTTGATATGGAAGGGAGTGACTCCGGGCAATTGCTGATCATGGCGGCCCGGAACAATGACCTGGACATGGCCCGCCAGCTTTTGGCGGGCGGCGCGGACACCGAAGTCACGGGCGATTATGATTGGACGCCCCTGCACGAGGCCGTGGACTGGGGCAACACGGAAATGGCGGCCCTGCTCCTGGACCACGGCGCGAACATCGAGGCCCGGGACATTGACGGCTGGACCCCGCTCATCCAGGCCGCAATTGCTGACGACGCGGCCATGGCCGGGTTGCTCCTGGACCGTGGCGCGGAAATCGAGGCCCGGGACAACGGCGGCAGCACGGCCCTGGTCCACGCCATGAGCGCGGGCACGGGCCGGGTCGCGGCGCTCCTGCGTGAGAGGGGAGCGAGCCTGGATGTTTCGGGGCCGGGCGCGGGGGCCGTGATCCTGGCCGCTGTGGAGTCCGGCGACAGGGGCTTGGTAGAGGAACTGCTCGGCCAGGGCGGGGACCTGGAGGCCAGGGGCGACTACGACTGGACGCCCCTGCTCGCGGCCGCGAACATGGGTGACACGGCCATGGCCTCGCTGCTCCTGGACCGGGGCGCGAACATCGAAGCCAAGGACGTGGACGGCTGGACCGCGCTGATCATTGCCGCGCGCAACGATGATACGGCCATGGCCTCCTTGCTCTTGGACCGGGGCGCGGACATAGACAGCGTGGACCTGTCCGGCCAGAGCGCCCTGCACCACGCCATGATCATGGGCAACCAACGCATGCGCTCCTTGTTGCTGGACCGCGGCGCAAGCCAGGGCGATGATGAGGCGAGCCGGCAGATGATGTTCCAAGCAGCCGTGCAATCCGGGGACGTGGCCTTGGCTATCGAACTGCTGGACCAGGGCGCTGATCTAGAGAGCTTGGGAGAATACGACTGGACCCCGCTGTTTTACGCCGTGGACAGCAACGATACGGCCATGGCCGCCTTGCTCCTGGACCGGGGCGCGAACCTCGAGGCCCGGGACATTGACGACTGGACCCCGCTCATGTCCGCGTGCATTGAAGGCAACTTGGCCATGGTCCAGCTCCTTGTGGAGCGCGGGGCCGACCTGAACGCCGGGGACAACCAGGGCACCACCCCGCTTTTGTACGCTTTGAACAACGGATACGACTACCTGGTGGAGTATCTGATGGAGCAGGGCGCGTCCGTGTCCACCCAGGGCGAACAAGGCGTGATGATGCTGTTCAGCGCCGTGGAAATCGGCAATCTCGATTTTTTGGTCCGGGTTCTTGACAGCGGCGTGGATATCGAGACCACGTCGGACTACGACTGGACCCCGCTCTTGGCCGCGGCGTTTTCCGGACAAAAGGAAGCCGCGGCCCTGCTCCTGGACCGGGGCGCGAATATCGAGGCCAAGGATGTGGACGGCTGGACCGCGCTGATGATGGCCGCGCGCAACGGCGACCAGGCACTGGCCGAGTTGCTGCTGGAACGGGGCGCTGACCTGCGCGCCGTGGACAACGATGGTATGAACGCGCTCATGCACGCGGTGATGATGGACCAGGCCGACATGCGGCGGTTCTTGGAGGGCAGGGGCGCGGCCTTTGACCTGACGCCCGAGGGCGCGAGCTCGTTGTTGCTCGCGGCCGCCACGAGCAGCGACATGGAACTGGTGATAATGGCCGTGGACAACGGCGCTGACCTCGAGGTCCAGGGAGAGTACGGCTGGACCCCCTTGTTCCTGGCCATTGACCGCCACGACAATGAACTGGCCCGGTGGCTCATGGACCAGGGCGCGAATATCGAGGCCCTGGACATTGACGGCTGGACCCTGCTCATGCTCGCGGCCATGACCAACAACCGGGCCATGGTCGACCTGCTCCTGGAGCGGGGCGCGGACATCAATGTCCAAGACTTGGAAGGACTCAACGCGGTGATGCACGCGAGCCAGGCCGGGTACCCGGATATGGCCAGATACCTGGTGGAACGCGGCGGTTCCATGGCCACGAGCCCTGGCGCGCCCAACCCCTTGTTGGTGGGCGCCGTGGAAAACGGTGACCGGGAATTCGTGACCACCCTGCTGGACAACGGCGCTGACCTGGAGTCCATCAACGACTACGATTGGACCCCGCTCTTTTTTGCGGTGTACCAGCGCGACCAAGCCATGGTGGCCTTGCTCTGCGAACGCGGCGCGAACATCGAGGCCCGCGACGTGGACGGCTGGACCCCGCTCATGCTTGCGGTGCGGGAGGACTCCGGCGACATCGCCCGCTTTCTCCTGGCCCTGGGCGCTGACCTGGAAGCCCGCGACAACGAGGGCTGGACCCCGCTTATGCATGCGGCGTTCCTGGGCCATGGGGACATGGTCCAGGAGTTGGTCGGTTTGTCCGCGGACACCCTGGCCATGGGCAGGGACGGACGCAGCGCCGCTGTGGTGGCTCTGGGCGAAGGGTACGAGGCCGTGGCTCAGCTCATCTGGGGCCAGGCCGACCTGGACGCTCTTCGTCTCGCGGCCCAAGCCGGTGGATTCGAGGAACGGGCCGCGTTGTGCCGGGGCTTGCTCGGCCAAGGCGAAGCCCTGGAGATGGACGGCGACCCCCAGGCTGCCATGGCCCTGTACGAGGAGGCCCTGGCTCTTGCCCGGCCCTGGGCCGAGGAGGACTTTGGCCAGGGCTCCCGCTACCTGGTTCCGGCCTTGGCCCGGGTTGCAGGGGTCGTGCTCGGCCAGGAGCGGGAAGCGGACGCCGCGCCTTTGGTCGAGGAACTTCTCGCCTTGGCGGAAACGCGCCAAGCCCGAGGTTTGCCGCCGGGAGTAGACCTCTCCGCGTATTCTTCGCTGCTGTCGTGGTGCAGACTGTTTACCGGCGATGTTGCAGGGGCCTTGGCCGCATCCCAGCGCAGCGAGGAATACGGGTTGCTGTTTGGCGGCCTGTCCGTGAACCACGGGCATGCCCTGCTGTTCAGCGGCCAGTTTGACCAGGCCGGAGACAGCTACTTGGCCGCCATGGCCGGATCAAACGACAGCCAGTTCATTCTGGAGGTTATTCTCGCGGATTTTGCCAAGCTGCGCCAAGCGGGCATGGATCATCCGGATATGGACCGCATGGAAACCCTGCTGTCCCTGACAATGGGCGGTGGGACCCTGTAATGACAGCCAGCATGGCCAGGGCCGGGCAAACATGGTTCGGCGCGGGCAAGGAGAACGCATGAAAACACCGGAGCAATGGAGGGCCTTGGCCCAAGAGCGCCAACAGGCGGTGGACGCCGACCCGGACAACGGCAGCCTCCAGTTTGAACTGGCCGAGGCCTTGTTCGGCAGCGGCGACATGGCCGGAGCCCAGGAAGCCTACGCCAGGTCTGTTGACCTGGGATCGGAGCATACGGTGCAGGCCTTGGTGCAGCTCGCGGGTTTCGCCGCGGGCAGCGGCAATTTGGAGGAGTGCCGGGCCAGGCTTAACCAAGCCTTGGAACGGAATCCCGACTATGGCCCGGCCTGGGTCAATTTGGGTTTTGTGCTCTTGCAGCAGGGCGAGGTTCAGCAGGCCGTGGACGCGCTCGCCAGGGGCGCGGAACTGGAGCCCCATCCACCGGTGCTCACGCGGCTGGCCGTGGCCTACTTGGCTGCCGGGCAACCCGATCTCTGCGCCGAGGTTTCCCGCAAGGCCCTGGACATGGACCCCAATTTCGGCCCGGCCTGGGACACCCTGGCCGTGGCGGCCTATCGCCAGGGAGACAAGGCCAAGGCCCGGGAGTACCTGGCCAAGGTGGAGGAAGCAGGGTTCCCGCCCAATCCCGAACTGTCCGCGCTCCTGGAGCAAGAAGACGACACTTGAAGATTGGTCCTGCGCACAACAAAAAAGGGGCATGGCTGGTCGGCCATGCCCCTTTCTTATTGGGTAACGGTAGCCTTAAAGGTCAGGATTCGCTCTCGCCCTGGGACAACTCCAGCTGTTGGGCCCTTTCGAAAAACTCCTCGGCAGCCTCCAGGTCGCCCATTTCGTAGAGGGTCGTGCCCATATTGAAGTAGGCTTCCTTGAAGTCCGGGTTGAGCACAATGGCTTGCTGAAAGTCGGCCGAGGCGTTTTCATAGTCTCCGGCCGCGAGAAAGGCCTTGCCCCGCGTGTTGTAGGACGTGGCGTACTCGGGGTAAAGCTCCACGGCCTTGTCGTAGTCCCGGAAGGCGCGGGTGGAATCCCCGGACAAGAGGTAGCAGTCGCCGCGATTGAGGTAGGCCACCACGTCCTCGGGGTCCAGGCGCAGGGTGCGGGTGAAGTCGGCCACTGCCTCTTCGAAATCGCCGAGCTTCATGTTGGCCAAACCCCGGTTGAAATGGGCGTCCACGTATTCGGGCTCCAATTCAAGAGCCATGTCGTAGGCGGCCAAGGCCAGTTCGGGCTGGTTCTGGGCCATATGCACGCCGCCCAAGCCGTTATGCGCTTCGGGATCACCGGGATTGATTTGCAGGACCATGCGGAAATCTTCCACGGCTGCATCGTATTGCCCGGATTTCTTAAAGGCCAAGCCCCGGTGGTAAAAGGAGTCGGCATCGCCGGGATTGAGGGCCAGGGCGCGGGAATAGTCGTCAATGGCCTTGTCAAAGTCGCCCCGGTCGTATTGCAGGTTGCCGCGATCAAAATATCCGGTCGCGGCGTGTTCAAAGTCGGCGGCGGCCAGGGCTTCCTCTCCTTCCAGGCTGAAGAGCGCGCCCCGGTTGTAGTAGGCCTCGGGGTCGTTGGGCATGAGCTCGATGGCCATGTCAAAGTCGGGCAGGGCGTTTTCAGAATGCCCGCGCTCCAGCCAGAACATGCCCCGGGCGTTGTAGGCCATGGACTCGATATGGGTGGGCAGTTCACCGGACTCGATGGCCTCAGTAAGCAGCCGGGTGGCCAGCTCATATGCACCGGTGCGTCCGGTTTCAATGGCGATGATCACGTCTTCCTTGTCATAGGCCTCGGCGGGCGAGGCCAGAACCGCGACCATGCACAAGGCGGCGCAAGCGAGAGTCAGGGATGCGGCGATCCTCCGGGACATTCTCATTCTCAGCTCCTCATAAGCTCGGTACAACGATATTCGGCTATGGCGCGGGTAAACGCGCAACCACGGCCGGATCGGTCAATTCTCGGATAGCGTCCCTGGCGATCCAGCGGCAGGCTGGGCCGCCCTTGGGCAGCGTCTCCCCCAGGGTCAGCATGTGTTGGGCCATCTCCAGGGCCCGGGCGTGCAGCATGGCGTTGCGTTTGCCAATCTGCCGCAAGGCCCAGTTCACTGCCTTTTTAACATAGTTGCGGGTGTCGGCGCACCCCTCCATCACAGCGGAAAAAAACTGTTCAAAATCCTCGTTGCTCGCGTCCCTGGCGTGCACGGCCAAAGTGGCCATGAGCGCGAACCCGGCCCGCTTGACAAACTCGGGCTCCTGTTTGCTGAACATGAGGGCCATGTCCCAGGCCCCATCCATGCGCCGGAACAGGTTCATACAGCATTGGTCGCACAGGTCCCAGGAGTTGAACTCTTGAGCCCAAGCCTTGGCCTGCGCAATATCCGCCAAGCAGGGGTCCTCGACCATGGAGGCCAAGATGCGGGCCTCGTGCACTTCGGTGTCCCAGAGGGCCAGGGCCAGTGCGTGGCGGTCCGGTTTGCCCGCCAACAGATCCTTGGCAGTTTTCCGCAGCACGGGAATGGACACGCCCAAGGCCTTGGACGTATCAATACCGTAGCGGGCCATGCCTTGTTTGCGGTTGGGATCGGCGGTCTCCTTGAGCCGGACCAGAACCCCATCGATCATGTCCGGTTCCATGGCCGAGCCTCCTTGCCTGGCCTCATACCGGAAAGCCCGGACCACGGCAATGGGCTTTGACGGAAGGTTTTTACAGGGCCGGGCCAAGGGTGTATGGAGGCGCAGGTGCCGGAAAGGAGTTTCCCGCGCAAGAAAAAAAGGTGAGGACACCTCGGATGTTCATACAACGAAGCTTTTTGGCGATACTGGTGGGGACGGCCCTGTGCCTGCTTGGCGTGGCTGTGTGGAGCGGTGCGTGCCGCGCCGAGGACCGGCCCGAGGGATTCCATGTGGACGGGACCTCGGACATGGCCGTGCCCACGGTGCTCGACGCCTTGGTGGAGCCCCCGCCCGGAGGAACAGAGCACGGCGGGGTGGATGCCGGGCCCCAGCCCGAAACCCCTGCCGCCCCCGTGGAACCCGAGATCCTGGCCCGGTCGGCCATTCTCGTGGACGCGGCCACGGGCGAGATCCTGTACGCCAAGGACCCGGACCTGGCCATCCCGCCCGCGTCCATGACCAAACTCATGACCATGCACATCGCCCTGGCCCGCATCGAGGACGGCCGCTTGGGCCTGGACGAGTTGGTGCACATTGGCCAGGACGCCTGGGCCGCCAATTTTCCAGCGGGTTCGTCGCTCATGTTCCTTGAGCCGGGGCAAAAGGTCACAGTGCGCGAGCTGCTTCTGGGCTTGGCCGTCAGTTCGGGCAACGACGCGGCAGCGGCCCTGGCCGTGCACGTGGCTGGGGATCTCATGGAATTCGTGGGCATGATGAACCAGGAGGCCGCGGCCCTGGACCTGGACCAATTGTACTTCGTGGACCCGGCCGGGCTCAGCTCGCGCAATCAAGTCACGGCCGGGCAGTTCGCCGAGTTCTGCCGCGTATACGCCCAAGCCCACCCCTGGGCCTTGCGGGAATTCCACGCCGCTGTCAGCTTTGCCTATCCCCAGGCTTGGAATCTGGCGCCCGGGTCTTCCCAGGAGCCCATTGTCCAGGAGAACCGCAACCTGATGTTGCAACGCTATCCCGGTGTGGACGGGCTCAAGACCGGATATATCTCCAGTTCCGGATACAACCTGGCTGTGACCGCCAGCCGCGAAGGCAGGCGGCTGGTGGCCGTGCTCATGGGCGGTCCAGGGGAAAACCACGCCCAGGGCGGCGAGAATCTTGTCCACGACGGGACCCTGCTCCTGGATTACGGATTCGCCAAGTAGGCTGGCCGGCGTAATGGGTTCCCAGCGTTGAGAAAGGTCTTGCCCCCTGTGCAAGCCACGGGTAAGAAATGTGCGGACACTACCCTTGAAGG
>QZKZ01000062.1 GCA_004796465.1 Desulfovibrio sp. | reverse complement strand
GGCGTAAAGGGTCCTGCCCGTATACGTGGGCGGGGACGTGTAACCCGGTGGAGACGTGTATCCCGGAGGAGACGTGTACCCTGGCGAAGAATACCCTGGAGGCGAAGAATAGCCCGAGGGCAGGTTGCGTGTGTCCACGGTGGCGTAGAGCGTCCTGCCGCCGTACACGGGTTGGGACGTATATCCTGGCGGAGGTGAGTAACCAGGGGAAGAGGACCCGGGCGGGGTCGTACTCCCGGACGAGGAATAGCCGGGGCCCGTGGCCACATTGGCGGGCTGGTTGCAGCCCAGGCTGCCGATAAAAGCCGTGATACAAAGGGATGCGGCAAGTACGGTCAAACTCAAGCGTTTCAACAAGCTGGTCGGTCTCATCTGGGGCTCCCCCTATGCCTGCGGGTCATGTAGGCTGAGTGTTTGGCCGTATACTACCCCAACATAGCAGGGGCGGACAAGCAGGGAATTGGTAAGGTCGGGAGGCGGGAGATAGTTGAATCCCGCTTCGACGTTGGAGGGAAAGGCGGGCGCGCCTGTTTCAGCTTCCTGCGAAACTGCCGGTTACAAGGACCATGCAAGTCAAGGATTGCGACAAGGAGAAGGAACCAGGTCTTGCGTCTTCCCTTTCCTGCGATGTTGCGTTAAACATTGAATTTGTGGACTGAGCACTCCTTCCAAGCATGAAGAAGACGACATGAGACAGACAGGTTCCTCCCTGGCGGTGGCCTTTGCCGATATTTGCCGTTCCACCCGGCTCTACGAGCAGTTCGGGGATGAGCGGGCCTTGGACATCATTTCCAAGGCGCTTTCCCTGCTCACGGAAGAGACCACCAGCCGTCAAGGCAAGGTCATCAAGACCATGGGCGACGAGATCATGGCCTCGTTTCCCGATGCCCGTCTTGCCGTGGAGGCTGCCAGGGCCATGCACAAAGCCGTGAAAAACGATGAGGAGCTTTGCGGGCTCAACCTGTCCCTACGCATTGGCCTGCATTACGGCGGTGTGATTTACGAGAACCAGGACCTGTTCGGCGATGCGGTGATCATCGCGGCCCGGGCGGTGCAGCTCGCGGGCATGGATCAGATCATCACCACCAAGGAGACCATTCAGCAGTTGCCCGAAGACCTGTTCATGTTCACCCGCAGCTTGGGCTGCATCACGGTCAAGGGCAAGGACCGCTGTTTGGATTTTTTTGAAATCTTTTGGCAAGAGGACCGGGCGGAACTGACCACGGTCCAATACCACGATTTTCCCCGCGACGACTCCATGCACCATTTGCTGACCCTGGCCTTTGAGGATCAGTCAATTGAACTCGGCGAGCAGCGGCCCCAGTTCCAGGTCGGACGTGGAGAGAACAACGATTTGGTGGTGGCCAACCAATACGTCTCCAACCGCCATGCCACCATTGAATACCGGAACGGGCGGTTCATCCTGGTGGACCACTCCACCAACGGCACCTACCTGCGTATCGAGGAGCGGGAATCCACCTTTGTGCATCGCGACGAAGCCCATTTGCTGGGCGCGGGCATCATCAGCCTGGGCCGTTCCGTGTCCCGGGACCACCCCGGCACCATCAAGTACAGCGTGGGGTGATCATGGTGAGAAGGCGTCCCGCGCATACGCGGGGTATCCGTCCAGAACCCTTTGCCGCCGCCGCAGGGTAAACCAACCCAAGACCATGATCCCCACGACTCCCACAGCCCCGCCCCCAAGCACTAGATACAAGTTCCGCTGCAACGTCCGCATCTGATCACCGCACACATCAACATGTCCGGGCTCAAGCACGGCCAGTTGGGGATTGGCCGGGTCGTGTGCCGGATTCACGTCCGCGCCCACAGGGTACAGGTCCACCAAGGTTTGGGCTAGGGATTCGTCCCTGCCGGGTGAATAGCCGAAATGGATGAGGTCGTTGAAAAACCTGTTCCTGTCCACGGAATACTCGTACACGATCCTGGCGGCAAAACCTTGAACCGTTCCCTTGCCCCGTTTGATTCTCACCTCCTCCACAAAGGATTCCAGGACCACGCCCCGGGCGCGGGGCCACTCCATGCTGGCCTCGGCCAGGACCATGGTTTCCCGGGCTTCGGCAATATCCGATTGTTGAAGGAAAAAAAACAAAGTCAACACGGCCAAGAGAAGGATCACCGAGGCGGCAAACGCCTGGATATGGAAACTGCGGCCTTGGGCCAATTTGGCGGCGTCCGCCATGGAACCGACCATGGTCATTGACTTTGAGCAAAGTACCAGAGGAGCTTGGGGATCAGAACTGTCCAAAAAGAGTTCCATGTCCCGGGGTTCTTTTTTTAGAAAACGGCGGCCCAAAGGGCGAGCCAAGGCGAGGGACGGCGGGGCATCGGGCCTGGCCGGGTCGGTCAGCTCCACAAGAAACCCTTGGAAATCTCCGATTCCCAAAGGAGTTGCCCGTACATTCCTTGACGATATGGTCAGCAGCAAACGGTTGGCGGTTTCCAGTTTGGAGAGCAGACGTTCATTCACCAGCCGCCGGGTGACGAAAAAGCCAAGCGCCATGACAATGACGGTAATGGCCAACAGCAGCTCGCCTCCCTGAACAGGAGGAGTGCTGATCACGCGGAGCGCGAAAGCCCCGCATATGGCCATCCCCACAACAAGAAACAGAAGGGGAAGCAGTTTGAGCAGCCGCGCCGAGCTTTTGAGCTTGGGATGCCATTCCTTCTTGTCCGAGACATCTCCTGAGTTCATTGCAGGAATCCGATTTCCCCCAAAGGGGTGTTGAACCCCCTTAGGCAAAAGGGTTCGTGGTCGCTGGGAATTCGCAATGCCGGTTCACGGGCGTATCTCAAGCACTAGACACCAATCGAACATTCTGGAGTCTTGTATAGAAGCAAGTTCAATCCGAGGTCAACATGGTGTTCTCGATGGTTGATGTTGCGGCGAGGGGAAAGCGGGTTGCGGATTCAGGGATACATTGCCTTTTTGCGGCGTCAGGCGGCGCGCGGGGGGGCGCCCTTGCTTCCCCCGGTGTCGATGCGTTGCGCCAACCACTTTTCGATCAGGCCCTCGGACGTGGCGGGCCTGTTGCCGATTCTGGCGATGGGAAAATCCTCCTCGTCCCGCAGACGCCGCAGGAGGTTGCGGGAAAGCCCCGTCGCTTCTTGGATGTTTTTCCAGCCGATGATCATGCCTGTCTCCTAAAGGTCGAGCCGTGAGCAGTTTGCAAGTGAGAACGTCCAGGGATGGTTTACCGGGTCAGTATGTCCAGAGACGGGGCCATGGTTTATCAAGGTCCACATCAGCGTGGACAAATCCCTTGCCAATGCCGATGCGCACGCAGCCCGCTTCGATCAAACCGCGCACTATGTCATGGCGGGCTTCGTTGTTGGGAGCTGCGATGTCCGCAGCCAACCCTTTGGTATGCGCGCTGCCGGGTACGCCGCCAACTTTCCGGTTGTGCGCGGGGCTGCGATATCCCGAAGTAATGGTGAACGGGGTGGCGGCAAAAGTGCGGGCCTTGTCCAGCATGACAACCAAATCGCAGGACACCAGGGCTTCACCCGTCTCCGGGCAAGCAAATTCCTTGGCAGTAAAGTGAGTGACGTTGCGCCACCAAGATGTGTTCATGGGAATTCTCCGTCTGGTGCGGGGGGTGTTCAGGTGTGGGCCTTGTCAACATAGTGAGGGGAAGCACCGCGCTTTTCGCTGGCCAGCGGCGTATCGCGGCGTTTGAGAACATACCCCTGGCTGAGCAGGGTTTCGGGGTCGCGGGCGGGAAAGGCCAGG
>QZKZ01000170.1 GCA_004796465.1 Desulfovibrio sp. | reverse complement strand
GTGAAGATGGAGGCCATGCCCGGCGCCATGTTGGAGATCAGCGTGGGGATCATGAACGGCGAGACCCGGCGGGGGCCGCTCTTGAGCAGAGTGGTGTGGGAGCGCTCCAGGGCTTCCAGGCCGCCCAGGCCGCAGCCGATGATGCATCCCACGCGTTCGGCGTTGTCATCGGTGATTTCAAGGCCCGCGTCTTCCAAGAGCATCATGGATGAGACCACGGCGAATTGGGTGAAGCGCTCCATGCGCCGCAAACTCTTGGGCGGCACGTAGGCCGAGGCGTCGAAATCCGTGACTTCGCCCGCGATGGTGGTGGCGAATTCCGTGGTGTCGAATTGGGTGATAGGGCCGATTCCCGAAACACCCTTGAGCAGGTTCTCCCAACTGGAAGCCGCGTCCAGGCCGATGGGGGTGACGGCGGAAACGCCGGTGACGACTACCCGAGTATAGCTCATAACAATCCTTATAGGTATGACCGGGCCGGGCCCTTTGCCCTGTCCGGTATGTGCGGCCCTGGGGCCGTGACGCTCAATGAGAGCGTTATTTACATGTACATGCCGCCGTTCACGGACAGGGTCTGGCCCGTGACGTAGCCTGCTTGGTCCGAGGCCAGCCAGGCCACTGCATCGGCCACTTCCTCGCTGGTGCCCATGCGTTTGAGCGGAATATTGGCGATGTAGCCCTTACGCACTTCCTCGGAAAGGGCAGCGGTCATGTCGGTCTCGATGAAACCCGGAGCCACGGCGTTAACGGTCACGCCCCGGCCGCCCAATTCGCGGGCCGCGGACTTGGTCATGCCGATGAGTCCGGCCTTGGCCGAAACGTAGTTGATCTGCCCGGCGTTGCCCATGAGGCCGACCACTGAAGCAATATTCACGATGCGGCCCATGCGTTGCTTGGCCATGATCTTGGCGGCCTCGCGCAGGCAATAAAACGCGCCGCGCAAGTTGATGTCGATGACCGCGTTGAAGTCGTCGTCCTTCATGCGCATGATCAGGCCGTCGCGGGTGATGCCCGCGTTGTTGACCAGCACGTCCAGGGAAACCTTGCCCTTGATCTCGTCGGCGAAAAAAGTGGACACGGCGTCGCTGTCAGCAGAGTCCAGGCGAAAGGCCTTGGCGGTTCCGCCCGCCTTTTCGATCTCGGCCACGACTTCCTCGGCCAGTTCGGGCTTGCTCACGTAAGTGAAATAGACCTGATATCCGGACTGGGCCAAACGCAGGGCCACGGCCCTGCCGATGCCCCGGGTTCCCCCGGTGACCACGGCTGTGGAAGCAAGTTCTGTCATGGTTGGCTACCGTTCATATCGTTATGGTTGTTTTTGGAAATATTCCAAGGGATATACGCTCCCTTTAAAATTGCAGGATGCAGGACCCCCAGGTAAAGCCCGCGCCGAACGTGGTGATGAGAATGCGCATGCCCGGCTGAATCGCGTTTTGCTGGAGCGCGTCGGACAGGGCTATGGGCACGGATGCGGCGCTGGTGTTACCGTAGCGGTCGATGTTCACGAAGACCTTTTCCGGAGGCACGCCCACTCGCTTGGCCAGGGCATCGATGATCCGCACGTTGGCCTGGTGCGGCACAAACAGGTCGATGTCTTCCACGGCCAAACCGTTTTTTTCCAGCAAGGTGTTGGTGATGGCCTCCATCTCGCGCACCGCGTGCTTGAACACGTCCGGGCCGTTGAGCTGGATATAGGACTCCTTGTCCACGGTGCCGCCCAGTTCCAGGGGAAAACGTGAGCCGCCAGCAGGGATGAGCAGCAAGTCGGTCAGATTGCCGTCCGATCCCAGGATCAGGTCCAGGACTTGGGCCTTGCCCGCGCCCGTGTCAGCCGTGACCACGGCTGCGCCCGATCCGTCGCCGAACAGCACGCATGTGGAGCGGTCGGTCCAGTTGACGCGGCTGGACAGGACTTCGGAGGCGGCCACCAGAACCACGGCGTCCGGGTCCAGGGCCACCATGGCCCGGGCCGTCTGCAGGGAATAGAGGAATCCCGAACATGCCGCATTGAGGTCCATGGCCATGAGTCCGCGCACGCCGAGCTTTTGCTCCAAATAGCAGGCCGCCGAGGGGCAGTAGGTATCCGGGGTCAGGGTGGCGAAGAGGATGTGGGTCAGGTCTTTGGGGGAAAGTCCGGCGTCGGCCAGGGCCATTTTCGAGGCCTCCAAGGCCAGGTCCGAGGAGCTTTGTTCGCCCGGGACAACAATATGGCGCTGTTTGATGCCGGTGCGGGTGGTGATCCACTCGTCGCTGGTGTCCACCAGCTTTTCCAGGTCTTGGTTGCTGACGATCTTTTCCGGCGCATAGTGGCCGAAGCCGCAAATGACTGGGGTGATACTCATGAGGGTTCTCTTTGGCTCAGCTGGCGAGGTGTTGCCGAGGCAGGCTCGGCCGGTGCGAAAGCAATTTCAAGTATCGCGGGAATGGCGTTCCCGTCAGGGCGCGGTCAGGCCCTGCTACTGTTTCACGGCCGCGCGGGCGAACCGCGTCAATTCTTCGTTGGCGGTCAGATCCTCGGTGAGGTGCTCGTTGGCCTTTTTCCGGATAAAGGTGCCCGCCATTTCCACGGCCTTGGTCACGGCCTTGGTGTTGGAAGCGCCGTGGCACACAATGGTGATGCCCTTGAGACCGAGGAGCGGCGCGCCGCCGTACTCCGCGTAGTCCACGATCCGGTTGAAGCGTTTGATGGCTCCCTGGATCAGGACGCTGCCGAGCTTGGCGCTCAAGTCGCCCGTGTTGAGCTCCTTGAGAAAGACCTTGGCCAGGGACGCGCCCAAGCCTTCGGAAAGCTTGAGGGCCACGTTGCCCACGAATCCGTCGCAGACCACCACGTCGGCCTCGCTGGAAAAGATGTCGCGCCCTTCCACGTTGCCCACGAAGTTGAGCGAGGACATCTTGAACAGCTCAAAGGCTTCCTTGACCTGGATGTTGCCCTTGCCTTCCTCTTCGCCAATGGACAGCAGGCCGACCTTGGGCGTGGGGATGTTCAGCACGTCCCGGGCCAGCACGTCGGCCATGAGGCCGAATTGGAACAAGTGGTAGGGCTTGCAGTCCACGTTGGCGCCCACGTCGATGAGCACGGTGGGCGTGTCCTGGACGTACATGATCGAGGCCAGGGCAGGGCGCTCCACGCCCGCGATCCGGCCCAGGATGAACATGCCGCAGGCCACGGTCGCGCCGGAATTGCCCGCGCTGACCACGCCCTGGGCCTTGCCTTCCTTGACCAGTTGGCAGGCGATGTGGATGGACGAGTCCCTTTTTTTGCGCAGGACTTCCGAGGGCTTTTCGTCCATGCCCACGACCTCGGTGGTGTGCACGACCGAGACCGCCTCTTCGGGCAGGCCATAGCCGTTCATCTCCGGCCTGATCTTGGCCTCGTCGCCCACGAGGATCAGGTGGATGTCGCCTTGCTTGGCGGCTTCCATGGCGCCCCGCACGGTAACGGAGCAGCCCACGTCGCCGCCCATGGCGTCCACTGCCACGGTGGGGGTCTGTTTAGTCATCGGCCTTTTGCAGGTATTGACGGCCTTTGTACACCCCGCAGCTGGGGCAGACGCGGTGGGGCAGGGTGGGCTCGCCGCACTCGCAGTAAATGACGTTGGGCACGGCCACGTGGTCGTGGGCCCGGCGCATGTTCCTTTTCGATTTGGACGTCTTGCGTTTGGGTAAGGCCATTGGAGTGTGCTCCTTTTCAGTGCGCCGGAGGGCTGGGCCTCGGGCTCACGATATTTTCAGATTTCTCAGGGCGGCCAGCCTGGGGTCGCCTTCATCGACCTCGCAGTCGCAACCGCCTTGGTTCAGATTTGATCCGCAAACAGGGCATAATCCCTTGCATCCATCCGCGCAAATCATATTTTGCGGCAGCGCCAATTGGAATTGCTCCCACAAAAGCCCGGCCACATTGAGCTCCGCTTCCTCGCCCCTGCCCCGGATCAGGTCCGAATCCGAGGGGTCGTCCATAAGGGCATCGGCGTCGGCGTCGCCTTGGGGACGGGAAAATTCCTCGTGCTCCTGGAAAGCGTGGTCAATGACCGTTTCCATGCTCTCGGCGCAACGATCGCAAGGAACAAGAATCGAGCCCGTGAGCCGCCCCTTGATCAGGAATCCCTGGCCGCTGGGTATCAGCGTCAGATCCGCAGCCAGATCCTTGCCCATGGTATAGGGCAGGGAAAATTCCCGCCACGGCGACTCCCAAATAGCGGGGTCGGAGAACGAAAAGACCCGGCCCTCGGCCGGGATGTCGCTTAGCGGCGCCCAAAGCTCAAACATCACTCCCTCGCGAAGCGCTTATTTTTATATGGTGCTTCAAGTGTCTGTCAAGGAAAAAACACTTGCCTTTTTCCTGGCAAGAGGCTACTTGCTCTTCTTCTTCAACGCAATTTTATTTTTCGCCGGGCCGCCAACACCATTTCGCCGGGCGAGGAGGCACATAATGAGCAAGCAATGTGATATCTGCGGCAAAAAGCCCCAAGTCGGCAACAATGTCAGCCACGCCAACAACAAGTCCAAGCGCCGCTTCGAGCCCAATCTCCAGTCCGTGCGCGCCCAACTGGATTCCGGCCAGGTCAAGAAAATTTCCGTGTGCACCCGCTGCCTGCGTTCGGGCAAGGTTACCAAGCCTTCTTCGCGCAAGGTTCAAGCCGAGCAAGCCGCGCAATAGTTTTCGTTCGTTTCCGATGTGTTTTCTGCCCCGGTTCTGCCGGGGCTTTTTTTTCTCTCCGCGACAGCCTTCCTTTACCTGGGAAACGTTCCGTTACGGGTACGAACAGCCCGCAACCCCATGACATCTTCATTGAATGCGCGGTGCCTTGTGCGGGACGAGGCGCCGCGCCCATTCCAGGAATTCGCGGGTTGACCCCCCGGACCTGAGGACTTAGGTCTTGCCCATGTTCTACCGACTCGTTTTCGCCTTCATCGCCATCCCCCTCATGGAACTCTATCTGCTCTTGCAAGTGGGCGGATACTTGGGCGCATGGCCCACCATCGGCCTGGTCATCGCCACGGGAATCGCCGGGGCTTCCCTGGCCAAGCGACAGGGCATGTCGGTCATGGCCCGCATCCACCAAAACACGGCCAACGGCGTGGTGCCCACCGAGGAACTCCAGGACGGCCTGCTGATCCTGGTGGCCGGGGTGGTGCTCATCACTCCGGGCCTGCTCACGGATGTGGCCGGGCTCCTGTTGCTCATCCCCTGGACCCGCAACATGGCCAAGCAGTGGCTGCGCAAGAAATTCGAGCAGAGCGCGAGCAAGCATAGTGTGGTCATCGACGTTACGCCGCGCTAAGCGCGCCCGGCTGGAACGCAGCTCATCCCGGCTCCCGGCCCCCACTGAACACGGCTGCCAGGCCCCGGAACCCGACGAATCGGGTTGGGTGGAAGTCGCCCAGTTCCTGGCCCGTGAGCTGAACGTGGGCCATACGGGCTGGCCGCTGATCCGGGAATGGTCCCTGGTGCTCATGGCCCGCAGGGTGCGTCATCGCAAGGAACGCACCTCGCGCAGCTCCAAGTCCTGGCGCTTGCTTGTTCCCGCTGAATTGTATGGCGAGGCCTGCCGCGAAATCACGGCCTATGTCCGGGAAAACCGCAACCTGCCCGTGGCCCGGTCCGCTCCGCCCATGGTTTACGCCAACTCCACGGCCACGCTTGTGGTGCTGGCGGCCCTGGCTTGGTTCCACACCATCAGCAATCCCGGCTCGGGCGGCAATGCCCTTGAACTCTCCCTGCTGGGCCGGGCCAATTCCCAGCTCATTCATTCCGGGGAGTGGTGGCGGCTGGTCACTGCCCTGACCCTGCACGGCGATTATCTGCACCTCCTGGCCAACCTGGGTTTCGGCGGGGTGATCTTTGTCCTGCTCTGCAGGGAGTTGGGCAGCGGCCTGGGCTGGTTCCTGACCCTGTGCGCCGGGGTCTTGGGCAACTGGTTCAACTACCAGGTCCACACCCTGGACCACGTGAGCCTGGGCGCGTCCACTGCTGTATTCGGCGCGGTGGGCGTCATGGGGGGGGTGCAGGCGGCCTTGCAGGCGCTTTCCGGAGGCCGTGAACTGCGCAAGATTCTGCTGCCCGTGGGCGCTGGCCTGCTGCTTCTGGGCTGGCTCGGCTCCAGCGGCGAAGACACGGACCTGGGCGCGCATTTTTTCGGCTTTATCGCCGGTGTTGGTGTCGGCGCTGCAGCCGGAACCCTCATCGCGTTCAAGGGCCGCCCCTCCCGCGTCACGCAAATCGCCTTGGCCTGCATCAGCGTAGGTGTCCTGGCTTTGGCCTGGTGGCGGGCAGTGAGCTAGAAACATCGTCCCAAGACGTATCCCCCAGCGTAACACTTGGGGATGCAGGCTCAACGGGCTGCACTCCGCATCCAAACCATGGACAAGGTCAGAGAGCCTCAATACTTCTTGACACTGGCGATCCATAGCAATATAAGAATATGCCTATGAAGGGGGCCGAGTGAACACGCAGAAACAGCAGATGAAGGAGCTGGTCAGCCTTTTCAAGGCCTTGGGCGACCAGACCAGGATGCGGCTGATGCGCGCCATTGCCTCGGGCATGGCCGACAAGGTTAGCGTGAACGAACTGGCCGAGATACTTGGGGTCTCCCAGCCAACAGCCTCACAACACATACGCATCCTGAGAAGCGTGGATCTCGTGGAGCCGGAACGGGAAGGGAACCGCGTCTACTACCGTGTCAACAGGGAAACATTGGAAAGCTACCGGGACAAAATCAACAGCATGATCGACGTGCTCTTTACCCAATGCCACGGCTTTCCCCACTGTGGGGAGTAGTTTTTTTTTCAAGCAAAATAGGTATATGCTAATAAACACCTTAAACAAACAGCCCATTCGTTGCCAAAGGAATTTGGCGCGGAAGGCTCTTGGAGGAGAAGTATGAAAAGGGCAAAAACGTATTATTACGCGATGCTTGTCGCGCTCTGTTTGCGGTTGTTTTGGGCGGTGGTCTTTGAACCCCATGGCATGCAAAGAGTCATGGCCGCATTCCCCGACCACCCCGTTTCCTTGTCCTTGAGGCCTGTTGTGTACACGCAGATTCCGCTCCTCACAGCCCTCATTGTCTTGAGCGTGTTGAAGAAACCAGCCTGGATATTCAAGCTCAACCTCGTGGTGGGGTGCATCCTGACCGCAATGATCATCTACATGCCCATCACCGGGCTCAATCAAGGCATTGGCCCCGCGTTCGTCATTCCCTTCAGCCTGGGCATCGCCCTGTTCTCCTTGCTGACGATTCGCCACGCCGACCAACTGGGCGAGGCGTGAGTTAGGGAGCGTCAACGGATTAACGTCGCAGGGGGCGCTGCCCCCTGCACCCCCGCAAGGCCATGCACCACAGGCATAAGACAATCTAGGGCCTGCGGACCAAGATTCTCTAAATGCCCTTGACCCCGTCTGGGACTTGCTTGTGGCCTATGTTTTTCTTGGTTGCGAGAATAGTATTTTTCGTGTATGGTGTATTATCTTTTTTCGCTAAATACTATTGACAGCATCGCC
>QZKZ01000388.1 GCA_004796465.1 Desulfovibrio sp. | reverse complement strand
CGTCTTGCTTGGATCGGGAACCACGTAAAACACAAACGGCCCGGGGTTTCCCGGGCCGTTTTGTTATTGGCGGGATCCAGCAAGATCAGTCGTTGCGCAGGACAGGCCAGGCCTTGCGGCTGACCGCCGTGCGCACGCCTGTCAGGCCCAAGAGCAGAGTCGCCAGCACACCGCCCAAGGTGATCAGGAGCAGGGGCACGGGCAGGAAAACCCAGTCCTGTTGCAGTATCCAAGTCACGAATGGATAGGACAGGGCCGCTCCCAGAAAGGCGGCCAGGACAGCAGCGGACGCGCCCAGGAGCAGAAACTCCAAAGCCAAGCTGAGCATGATGTCGCGGCGGGTCGCACCCAACACCTTGAAGACAACAGCCTCGAAGTGGCGGCGTTTGAGGGTGGCGCGCAAGGTCTCGGCCAGAACCAAGAGTCCGGCCAGTAAGGTGACCACGGCAGTTGTCCGCACCGTGGCCCCGATCTGGCGGAACAGGTCCTGCACGTCACGCAGGATGTCGCGCATGTCAATGGCCACGGCCTGGGGAAACTGGTCGCTGGCAATGCGGTCAATGACCCGGCCCGTGGACCCGGGGTCGTCGGGATTTCGTTCCAAGGCGCCGTCCGTGGTGTACACGGTGGCGATGTAGGAATGGGGCGCGTTTTCCAGTACGCCCGGCGCAAAGATGAAGGTGTGGTTCAGGGACATGGAGGTCCACTCGATCTTGCGCAAGCATACGATTTCAGCGGTAATGTCCCGGCCCAGGATGTTCACTGTCAGGGTGTCGCCCACGCCGATGCCGAAACCTTCGGCCAGATCCGCATCAAAGCAAATGCGCGGCCCCAGGCCCGTGGGATCCTGGTCAGGGTCCCACCACTCGCCTGCCGTGATCACAAAGTCCGGGTCCATGTGCGCGGCAAATGTCAGACCGCGTTCCGACCTGAGCGCCCATTCACTGTCAGGATCGATCTCCCGTTCATGGGCAGGAACCCCGCCAATGGCCACTATGCGGCCGCGCAGGGACGGTTCTGTCTCAATGTTGGTCACGTTTTGGACCGCCCCAACTCGCTCGGTAAAGGCGTCAATGTCCTGGGGCGGGATGTCGATGAAAAAGTAGGCAGGCGAGGCCGAAGGCAGGGTGTTGGCGATGAGGTGCTGCATGTTGCCGTCGGTCAGGGTCACGGCGGTGAGCACGGTAAGGCCCAGACCAATGGAAAAGATCACGCTGGTGGTGGCGCTGCCTGGCCGGTGCAGCCCTGCAATGGCATGGCGCAGCCTGGGGTCCCTGGGCCGGGGCATGCGCGCGGCCACCACGCGCAACACCTTGGCCAGAAGCAGAAAAAACAGCACGCTGACCAGGATGCCCACACTGAAACCCGTGACTATGAGCAAATGGTCGATGTACCAGAGAATCAAGAAATACAGCAGTCCCACACATGCCATTACGGCCAGGACCATGAGCAGGGAAGGCCGTCTGGCCTCGGGGTCGCCGTGGCCGCGAAACAGCCGGGCCGGAGAAACAGCTCCCGCGGCAGACAGGGGCCACAAGGAAAAAATCAGTGTGGTTACCAGGCCGAACAACGTGGACACGGCCAAGGGCTTGAAATAAAGCCCGACCACCACGTCCACGGGCAGTATGCCCTGAAGCAAAAACGACACGGCCCACGCAGCGACCACACCCACCATCACACCCAAAAGACAGCCCAACAGCGCGGCTACCAGCACCTGGAGGAGATAGGCAGCCATGACCATGGCCCGGGTCGCGCCCAGGCATTTAAAGGTGGCGATGGACGCTTCCCGCGCGGTAAGAAAGCTGCGCACCCCGCTGGCCGCGCCTATGCCTCCCACGAGCAAGGCGGCCACCCCAACCAAGGTCAGGTACAGGGTCATGTTGCCCAGGACGCGGCCCAACATTTGGCTGGATTGGGAATAATCGCGGATGCGCCAGCCCGGATTGGGAAATTGTTCCTGGATTTCCTGTTTTACAACCAAGGGATCGAGGTCCGGGTCCACCCGCACCTTGTAATGGTAAGTAAGCACCGAGCCGGTGCGCACCAAACCAGTGCTCGGCAAACCGTCCATATGGATGATGACCCGCAAGCCCAGGACAAAGAAACTGGAGGCCCGGTCCGGCTCCAGGGTCAGAGCGGCGCGAACCTCGAACAAAGCCTCCCCTAAACGGATGGAATCGCCAATACCGACATCCAAACGGTCGAGCAGGGCTTCGTCCACCACCACGCCGAATTGGCCGGTCCCGGGATCACGTGCCAAGGCTTGAGTCAAGTCCATGGCCGGGCTGAGCACGACTTCTCCGTAGAGGGGATAGGCCGAGTCCACGGCCTTGATGTCTATGAGGGTGGAACGGGGATAGTCCGGGTCGTCAGCCCTGGCCATGGAGCGCATGGTTACGAACTCCGAGACCTGGCCTGCTGCATGCACCTCCTCCAGGACAGAGCCAGGCAGGGGAGCGTGGATCTGGCGCAAATCCAGATCCCCACCAAGCAGGATCCGGGCGTTGTCCGACAAGCCCGCGTCCACGGACGCGGACAAGGTGCCCACACAGGCCACGGCGGCCACGCCCAGGGCCAAACAGGCCAGGAACATGCCAAAGTCCTTGAACCCGCCCATGAACTCCCTGCGGCTGATGCGCAGGAGGAGTCTAATACTTTGGACTATTCTCATGGGACCACCGTTGGAGCGGCCCCGTTGTTGATGCAGCCGTTTCGCATGTGCACGGCCCGATCGCAACGTTCGGCCATGGCCGGGTCGTGGGTGATGAGCAGCATGGTCACATTGTACTCGCTTTTGAGCTGAAACAGGGCGTCCATGACCTTGGCTCCGGTTTCCTGGTCCAGGTTGCCCGTGGGCTCGTCAGCGAGCAGTATGGACGGTTTTGGGGCGAATGCGCGGGCAATGGCAACCCGTTGCTGTTCGCCGCCGGAAAGCTGGCTGGGATAGTGATTTTCGCGGCCGGCAAGTCCCACTTGGCCCAACACTTCCTTGGCCCGGGAAAACGCGTTGTCCATGTGCGCGAATTCCATGGGCAGGGCCACGTTCTCCAGGGCGGTCATGGTCGAGACCAGATGAAAGGCCTGGAACACAATGCCGATGTTGCCGCGCCGGAACCGGGCCAATTGGTCCTCGCCCAAAGCGGACATGTCCGAGCCGTTGACCCGGACCGTGCCGGAACCGGCGCGCTCCAGTCCGGCAATAAGCATGAGCATGGTGGTCTTGCCCGATCCTGAGGGGCCAACCACGCTCACGGCCTCGCCTTGTGCCACATGAAGGTTGACACCGCGCAGCACGGGCACAGGCCCGCTGCCGCCGGAAAGGGTCAATTGTACGTTATCTAGTGAAATCATGAGGTTCCTTGTGGGTTGACGTCATGGAAGAAATGTCAACATACCTTGCGGGTGTTGGAGAAAAGAGGCAGTATCGCGCCCATGTCCAGAATATTTCTTCATACACGTTTATTGGCCTGGATCAAGGCAGGAGCCATGGTTTTCTGCTGCCTTTTTCTGGTCATCCATGGTGGTGGTATGCACGGATATGCATGGGGTCAAGACGCTGATCCCCAGGAACAGGACTCTTGTCTCATTTTTGCGTTAGGGGACAGCCTGACAGCGGGGTACGGCCTTGCGCCGGAACACGGCTTCACGGCTTTGCTCCAGGAACGGCTGGACTCCCTGGGGTATTCTGTGCAGGTGGTCAATGCCGGAGTTTCCGGCGACACCACGGAAGGAGGCTTGGCCCGTCTGGATTGGGCATTGGGCGGACTGGATCGCAGCCCGGACGTGGCCCTGGTGGAGTTGGGAGCCAACGATGCCTTGCGCGGCGACGACCCGGCCGAGACATACGCCAACCTGGAACACATCGTGCTGCGTCTCAAGGAACAAGGCGCGGTGGTGCTCTTGGCGGGCATGTACGCCATGGCCAATATGGGCCAGGAATACTCCGACGAGTACAACACCCTGTTCGCCCGACTCGCGGATAAACACGAACTGGTGTTTTACCCCTTTTTCCTGGAGGGCGTGGCAGGCAACAATGAACTCAACCAGTGGGACGGCATCCACCCCAATGAACAGGGAACCCAAATAATCGTGGACCGCATCCTGCCCACGGTGGAGCAAACCCTGGCCTTGGCCGGGTGCTCCATTGAGCCCTAGGCCTGCTCTTCGAGCCTGGCCAAGGTCAAACGCACGGCCTCGCGCGTATATTCAAAGCACTGTTTTTCCTTGATGTTTTTGTCCTGGAAATCCACCCTGCCCTGGTCCCTGAGAAAGTCGCAGCCCGTAAGTTCTTGGCAATTGGTCGAGCCAAAGCGCCGGGCAAAGCCATCAAGGAGAACCTGGACCTGGGAGAAGCAGGGATCGGGCGGGTCCTCGGCGATGTCCCGGCCATAGGCCAAGCCCAAGCCCATGATTGCGCCCAACAGTGCGCCGCACGTGTTGGAGGTGCGGGAAATCCCGGCGCACAGGCCCGTGGCCAGGGAGGGAATGGCGTCGCAGGCCACGCCTTGATGCTCGGCCAGGGCCATGAGCACGCTTTCCGCGCACATGAAGCCGGAGGCGAACAAATCCACGCTGCGTTGCACAGGATCAGGCATACTTCTCCTTTGTGGTTGAAGAGTTACGGCGTGATGTTGGGAATTGCAGGAGGCGGGGTCGGATCGTCCGGCGTACCGGGATCGTCCTGGTCTTGTCCTGTGGGAGTCTTTTCGCGCACCGTGAAATGGCGCACGTGCTGCAAGGGGTAGAAATCCAACTCCCCCTGCTCGTTGAGCACCAGCAGATCCTTGTCCTTGTTCACGTCATAAGCCGTGCAGGTCACGGTTTTGGTTCCCCCCCCCAGAAACAGGATGCGGATTTCATACAGGGGCGATGGTTTGGCCTGTTGGCGGGAGATGTCCATGGCTGAGCGCATTTCCGATCGCAGCAGCTCTTCCCAGGCTTCTTGCACGGTAGCCCGGTTCTCCACGGTGTCGTGGTCGCGGCACAAGCCCAGCTTGTACTTATCGCCTGCGGGTACCACACCGCAAATCCAGCCGGAAAAGACCTCGACCCCGCAAATGTGACACAAGACCATTGCCGACTCCTAAGAAGTCTCCTTGGAACCATAGTTGCGTTTAAGCAGGGCGAACAGCCAAATGGTGACCAGAATGCAAAAGATGGCCACACCCCAGTTCCACCAATTCTTGCTTTGGGAAAGCCGCTGGGACTCCAGGGCCACGGCCTTGAGATTGCGCTCCACTTCGCCCAGGACCAACTCCCTATACGGCAGAGACGGCCAGGTGGTGCTGCTGACATGGTCGGAAAGGTCATAAATGGTGGGGATGATATCTTCCCTGGGCGCCACGCTCTGGAACCAGAGGGAATACTCGGCCCTGTCCTTGAGGGCCACGAAAAACAGCAACTGCATGCGCCAGTACACGTTGATGGAGGAGACTTCCAGGGGCGGCAGGCCGTTATCGTGAACAACGACGCGATAAAAGCGGTGTTTGCCCTGGCTGACCGGGATCAGGAGCTGTTCGGCACGGCCCCCGGAGTAAGGAAAGCGATACACGAGGCCGCTGCTCAACCGCTCAAAGGAATCGGGATCAAGGTACTCTGAAGCCAGTACTTCCACGTCCCTGGAAAAGAAGTCCGAGGACACGTTCAGGCCGATGTAGGCAGCGGGCAGGGACGCCTCGATCTGGATGATGGTGTCCCCATCCTCATGGCGCACAAAATTGACCGGGAAAGGCACCCTGTCCAGGTGTTGGGGGTCTTCATATTCGGCGCTCAAACCCAAGACAGTTTCCGGGCCGGAAAGGTCCAGTTCAGTGGTGCGGATAAGGGGGGCAATGTCATCGAAGCGCTGGGCAGCGGCAATCAACTCTTCAGGCGGCTCAGGAAACAGGGTGAGTTGGACCTTGAAATAGGGCAAGTCCGTGGCGGGAAAACGAAGACGGGCGTTGCGGGTCTCCGAGCCCTTGAGTGAATATACCGGTCCCGTGGCCAAGGGCTCCCACAAGGTTTTGTCGTTGCTTGCCCATATCTCGGCCAAAGCAAAGACATTGTCCCCAAGATCAAAACCCAGGCCTGCCAGGGGGGTGGGATCGATGGAACCATTGGGTTTGGTCAGGACAAGGGTCTGGGTGTTCTCGTCAACGTGGCGGGACAATTCGACAAGGGCAACGGGTTCAGGCTCAGGCGCGGGCACCCGCTCAAAAACCACGTACGGAGTTTCCTTTTCCATGCGGCCGTAAACGTCGAACAAGCGGAGATCGCGGTAGTCCGAAGCGCAACGCATGACTACCTCGCTGCGCAAGTGGACCATATACAGGGTCTCCCCTCGTATCTCCACGCCGTCCGGGGAGGCCAAGGAAGCCGTGAAGTCGAAATCCGAGGAGCCCAAGCGCTGCTCCATGTCCTGGCCCAGGGCAGGGCCGGTCAGGCTCGAAATAAAGGCCATCAGCCCTAGCCCAACAAGGGCGAGACAAGGAAGAAACAATCGGCCCATGCGCCCTAGCCTTTGCCAGTTCCAGGAGTGTCGTGTTCATCCTCTTCCACAATGCGGTCCTTGTACTTGTAGTACAGGAACGAGGTTCCCATGAGCAGTGTGCCGAGAACCAGGAAGGACAGGATGCGGTAAGGCGCGGAGACTTGGGACAGGTCCATGAGAAAGACCTTGAACAGGGTCACGGTGAACAAGGCCAAGGCCACGATGCGCAGGGCCAGGACCTTGAGCCGGAAGCCCACGATGATCAGCAGTACCGAAAAAACGGTCCACAACACGGACAAGGAACTCATGGTGGCGGCAGGCGCGTAGAGTGGGGGCGCGTAGTCGTGGACCATGGCCGAGCATTCAATGGTCAGAATCAAGAACAAGGCTCCAATGAAGAGGAAACCGTACAGACCCGCGGTAAAGGAATAGGTCCCGGAAGTGATGGGAGCGCCATTCATGTTTCGTTGTCTGCCGACCAAGGAAGCGAGCAGCAAGGAGCCCAAAAGCAATCCCGAGGTCAGCATCCTCTCTGCCAAGAAATAGGTGTAGCCCGGTGTGAAGTACAGGGCGAACCAGGTATTGTTCAACAGTTCATAATACGGGGTGCTGTCTTTGCCGGTGAGTTCAAACACTGAGAGATAGTCGTAGAGAAAGAATTTCCAGAGGGCCAAGCCCGAGAAAATATGGCTCCAGACCATGGGCAGGGTCTTGGCAAAGCGGATGCCCACCAGGAAAAACGCCACGGCAAGGATGATCCAGTATTGGGTCACCCGCTGGTCCGAAGTGATGAAAAACAGGGCAGGCAGCAGCAACAGGCCCAAGAACAGCCCCATGATGAGAAAGGTGGGCAAGTGGCCCTTGCCCTTGACCAGGAGATAGCCGCCCAAAACCGCGAGCACGGCGGCGTAGCCCAAGCAGACAAGCGCGCCCCAATCCTTTTCGAACAAGGGCATGATCAGGGCCAAGCTCATGGAGAAGCTGTAAATCACGTTGGGGATGAGCATGTACCCGGCATGGGAGGAATCCCGCTTTTTCGCGGTCAGGTCATAGAAAAAGGGGATTATGGCGTAGATCAGGAAAAATATGTTCAGAAAAATAATGGCGGGCCAGAACTTTTCCTGGAGCACGGGCTGGTTGTGGGTAAAAAACCACGTGGCGTAGAGGATTTGGGTCGCGCCCAGGCCCAGGTAGGCGAGGATGGTCCAGCGCTTGAAAAAGGCCAGGGTCAGGATGCCGCCGTTGAGAAAGGTCATGTAGGTCATGAGGGCCACTTGCTGGTCCTCGCCCGTGGAAAGCAGCACCGGCGTGAGAAAACCGCCGAACAAAGCCAAGATGGCCAGGGCCAAGGAACCGTAGAGCACGGACAGGCCAATAGCCAAGCAGGTGACCAGGATCATGATCACGAATGACCAGGTGGTGCCGACCAGGTTATAGATGTCGTATCCCGCGTATGCGCCGAAGTAGAGCACGACAACAGCGCCGCCAAAAAGATACAGGCCAAAGGTGTTGTACCCCTTGCGCCGGGCATATTCACCCGTGCCGAGCATGACCAGACCCCATAAATATGTCATGGCCACACGCACGGGTGGGCCGATCCACCCCTGGTCAAAGGTGTATTTGAGGAAAAAGCCGATGCCGAAGATCATGACGATGATGCCCACCACAAGCATGATCTTTTGGCCCAGGGCCAGCTCAAAGCGGGACTGGTCGGCTCGTTGCCGGGCGCGGATGCGGGCCCTGGCCTCGGCAGCAGTGGAAATGGGCGGGGGCTGATGCGGTCCGGATTCGTCAAATGTGATCTTTGGCGCGCCCTCGGCCCTGGCATCCCGTTCAGGAGGGATGGCCTCGGCAGCGTCATGGACAGAGTCATAGGGGACAGCGGCATCCGGGTCAGCGGCGTCCGGGACAACTGCATCCGTGTCAGCGGCGTCAGGAACACCAATCTCAGGCACGGAGGCTTCAGGCACGGTGTCTTCCAGAAGGGTTTCTTCAGTGCTCGGGAAACGGGGCTTCACAGCCTGATCCGAATCCTCGGGCCCTGGAGCCGGGGAGGCGGAAACTTCGGCGTCCGGGGCAACGTCGCTGCCTGGCTCCGGCACGGTCAGAGGCACGCCGGAAACAGCCAGGGCTGATGGCGTGGCCGTGGCAGGCAAGGTGGAGTCCTTGGGCGGGGGAACAGCAGCTGACTGGGTAACGAAAGCGTTGACCGCAGCCTTGATGCCTTCCTCGTCGGGCAGGGTTTCAAGGACGGCCTTGAGCTCTTCCAAGGGGGCGGCAGCTGAACTCAAACCCGACATCAAGGATTCCTGGGCCTTGGCCAAGTGCTTGATGGACTGGGCAAGGTTGGCGTACAGCTCGGCAATGGGCTGGGCAGCCTGGGCAACAGGACTCCCGCACACAGGGCAGAACTTGTTGCCCTCGGCGACTTCGTGGGAACATTGTGGACACTGCATGGAGCACCCCCCTGGGAAAACCGAAAAAGCGGCCTCTACACCTGTACAGTATTTGGGTTTTCCGCACAAGGGGCGAAACTCAAACCCTCCACAGCGTACAGCTTTTTGGGATTGTTACGTGAGAAATCAGTTGGAATTGCCCAAGTACAAAGTGCGGGTGAGCGCCAGGGCCAAAAGGATTATCGTCTCGGTTCGCCCGGACCGGGGCGTGGAAGTGGTGGTGCCCAAGGGCGTGAATCCTGCCCGGGCCGAGGACGTTGTGCGCGCCAAAAAGGAGTGGATCGACCACACCTTGGCCCGCCTGGGCCTTGACGTTCAGGGGCAGGAACACACCTTGCCCCATACCGTGGAGTTGCCATGCTTGGGGTGGAGCTACTGCGTGGCCCATGGCGGTTCGGGCCGGGGGCGGCTGCGTTTGGAGGAAAACCAGGGCCGCCGTTTGGCCTTTGTAGGCCGCTCCGGGGAGATCCAGGACTACGTGAGTTTACTGCAGACGTGGCTGCGGCAAGTGGGTACCCAACAGCTTTCTCCCATGCTTGCGGAACTGAGCGGGACAACCGGGCTCAGCTACAACCGGCTCACGGTAAGGCGGCAAAAAAGCCGCTGGGGCAGTTGCTCGGCCCGGGGCAACATCAGCCTGAACTGCAAACTCCTGTTCTTTCCCAAGGACTTGGCCCAATACGTGATGCTCCACGAATTGGCCCATACCCGCCATCTCAACCATTCCCGTGACTACTGGGCCTTGGTGGAGCAGCTCGCGCCGGAGTGGAGGAGCTGTGAAGCCCGGCTCAAGAATGCGCACCCGCTCATTCCATGGTGGGCCTATTGAGCTAGCTGCGGCGGGCCAGTTTATTGGAGAAAATGGCGATGAGCCCGCCGAGCATGACGTAGCCCACGATGACTTCAATGGTCACCCACATGGCGGCCTTGCTCGTGGTGGGCACGATGTCGCCGAACCCCAGGGTGGTGAAGGTGACGATGGAATAATAGACCATGGTCGACAAGGTGAACTCCAGCCGAGCCACGTCAAAATGCCCGGGGCCCATGAGCCAGAATTTATAGCCGAACGCCGCAGCCAGGAGCAGGGACCACATGGCCCACAAACCCAAGGAGCGGCCGCAATCCGAGGACACGAGCCAGGGCAGGTAGATGAGCCAGTAACGGGCTTGCTCCCGGTCACCGCGCACTTCCTCGATGAATTCCTGGTCCTTGGCGAAACGCTCGAACTGGGGGCCGCCGTAGCAGCCTTCCAGCCGAATGCCCTCGTAGCGGGCCCAGCGGTCGTATCGCACGGAACTGACCTTGGTTTCGCGCAAATCAGCGTTCTGCATGTCCGCCTTGCGCAGATCCGCGCCGCGCAGGTTGGCCCGTTCCAAATGGGAATGGCGCAAATCAGCTTGGAATAAGGAGGCCTTGTTCAGACCTGCGTCACGCAGGGATGCGCCGTAGAGCACGGCCCGGTCCAGCCGCGCTCCGTCAAAATCGCTGCGCTCCAAGGATGCCCGGCGAAATATGGAGTCAAAGAGTTCAGCCTCGCGCAGGTCAGCGTCCTTGATTTCCGCGCCGTTGAGCAGGCAGGCCTGCATGATGCCCCGGGTGAACACCATCTTGTTGAGTACCACGCCCCGCATGTCCAGGTCGATGAGCGCGGCATGGACCAAGTTGGCCATGCTCAAGTCGCAGTCCGCCAGATTGCAGCGCTCGAGCCGCGCGCTGGTGAACACGGCTTCGCGCAGGACTGCGTGGCGCAGGTACACGTCATCAAGAAAGCTGTCTGCCAGGGAAGCGCCGGTCATTTTGGCGGCGCGCAGGTTGCAGCCCACGATGCGCGCGGAGCGCAGGTGCGCGAATTCCAAGTCCGCCTCGGCCAGGCTGACCAACTCCATCTTGACCCAAGGCAGTTTGGCCTCGCGCAGATTGATCCCGCGCAGGTCGATCATGGCCAGTTCTTGGCTCCACAGGCCAGTGTCCTTGAAAGCAGTGGGCAGGAATTCCACGCGAGTGAAGTCGGGAATCTCCTCGGGATTGTCCTCGCGCCAGGCGTTAAACGCCTCAACGCCTTGCAAGAGAATGTCGAGGTGGGAAGTGTCCTTGGACATGGCGGCCTGCTCCGGACCCATTTGCGCATCCCTGCGCAAGCACAGGCAAGTGGAGGGTCCACGCAAGATGGAGTCTCGGAAAAATCTATCGCGCCGGGGTTACAACGTGGTGACAGCCTGGCCAGGCTTGGAGGCAGGCAAAAGGGAAATTCTCTAACAGAGCTGAATACAGCGCGGTTCCAGGGAACAGCGGACTATAGGGGCCGCCTTAGCCCGAGCGCAGCTCCGCGATAAGCTGGGAAAGGCTTTCGGCGAGCCGCGCCAAATCCTCAATGGCTTGTTCGGCTTGGCTCATGCCGTGGTTGGTCTCGGTGGATATGGTGTTGATTTCTTCCACGGCGCGGTTGATTTCGTCGCTTGCAGAGGATTGTTCCTCGGAAGCCGTGGCAATGGAACGCACTTGGTCAGTGGTGGATTCAACAATGCTTACGATTTCCTTGAGGGCGTTCCCAGCGTCGTGGGCCAGGGTGGTGCTGGTGTCCACGGCCTCGGTTGCGCTGTGCATTTCCGAGATGTTGCGCTGGGTAGAGGATTGGATCTCGGCAACAGCCTTTCCGACTTCTTGGGTGGCTTGCATGGTCTTTTCCGCGAGTTTACGCACCTCGTCGGCCACCACGGCGAAGCCCCGCCCGGCCTCGCCGGCCCGCGCCGCCTCAATGGCCGCGTTCAGGGCCAGGAGGTTAGTCTGGTCGGCAATGTCCGTGATCACGTCCATGATCTGGCCGATGGATTCGGCCTTTTCCCCGAGTTCGGACAGGCTGTTGCTCATGGTAGCTGCACGGTTTTGGACCTCGTTGATCGATTCCACCACGTTGTGCACGAGCCGAGCGCCCGATTCAGCGTTCGATCTGGCGTGGTCCGCGCTTTCTGCGGCGTCTGAAGCGCTTTTGGCCACTTCCAGCACAGTGGCGTTCATCTGCTCCATTGCCGTGGCGGTCTCGCCCGCGCGTTGGCTTTGAATTTCGGTTCCCCGGCTGACCTCCTCCACCTGGACCGAAAGCTCCCTGCTGCTGGAAGATAAACTCTCCACCAGCTCCTGGAGCCTGTCCGCGGCCTCGTTGAGGCCTTGGACGCGGGCGGCTACGGCGCGTTCCTTGGCTTCCTCGGCCTCGCCTTGGGCCAGTTTGGCTTCTTGGGACACGGCTTCTGCTTCGGCTTGGCGCGCTTCCCTTTCGTGGATGTTGTCCTTGAGTTTGGCCAACATGTCCTTCATGGCCCCATACACCCCTAGATCGGACATGCCGTCCGAGCGCAGGGATATGTCCAGATTGCCCGAAGCGATGGCAGTGGCGATTGCGCTCACCTCGGCGGGTTCGCCGCCTAATTGGCGCAGCAAGGAGCGGGTGATGGCAAAGGCGAGGAAAGCTCCCAACACAATGCAAGCGCCCACAATACTGTACTGGATGGTCAAGGCTGTGTCGGTCTCGTCAATGAGCTCCTGGATGAGCAGTTCAGCTTCATCGTGCTGGCTGTGTGACAGGGGATCAATGAGTTCGCCCATGGCGGTTGTTTTCGCGTCGAACTCCTCCATGACCGCGTTGCCCGCGTCAATGCCTTGGGTGATGTACACCTCGGCCATGGTTTTTCCCGTGGCGTACAGGTCCTCAAAGGCAGCTTCCATGGCGTCAATTTGAGCAAGCATTTCCGTGTCGCCTTCTTCTTGGAACATGGCGCGGAATTCGCCCAGTCCCTCCCGGAACAACACGGCAGCCTCCTCAGCGTCGGCATACCCGTCACGGTTATGCGTGGCCGAGACGTCGGTGAGCCATTGCTGCACCTGGATAGTGTTCAGCTTCATTTCAGCGGCGAGCCCGGCAAAGGGCAAACTCTCGTCATGCACATGCATGGCCTTGTGTTCCACAGTGACCATGGCTATGGCCATATACACGGTGGCGGCCGCCATGGCCGCGAGAATAGCGCCGAACCCCAATACAAGCTTGTGAGCAACCTTGAATTGCATAAGCGCCCCTTGCGGTTGTTGGGGAGAAGTTCTTATTTGAGAGATAATATTTATGAATCAGATAATGAACAACAGGTCAAGCATAATACACGCGAACAAACTGAGAAAAAAAAGGATCACAATGGAAGGAATTCGTATTCCACGAGTTCTTGAATATCCTCAAGGAATAGAAGAAGTGCAGCCCGGCTTCCCGGCGCGTACATGAAACGCGCCAAGGAAGTGTTGCGGTCCAGGATGGAAAGCACGGCCAGGTTGTCGTAGCCCTCAAGCAGGAAACGAACCAACGCAACTTTATCAGCAGGCAAGCGCACATACAGCCGTTCCGACCACTGGGGCGGAGGGCCCGAGGGACGCGGCAGCCGTTTGCGCCGGGAAGTTCCGGCCATGGTTACAGCGGCTCCACGCCGGTTTCCGTGACCAGGACCATGTATTCCCAGCGCACGCCGCCCCATTCCGGATAGTACAGGCCGGGCTCCACCGTGACCACCATGCCGGGCCTGAGCGTTTGTTCGGAGACCGTGCTCAGGGAAGGGGGCTCATGGGTTTCCAAACCAATGCCGTGGCCCAGGGCATGGGTGAAGTGCTGTTCCACGCCATGCTTCTCAAAGGAGGCGCGGGCGGCGAGATAGGCGTCCTTAACGGGCAGGCCCGGCTGCATCACGGCCATGGCCGCTTCCTGGGCCTCGCACACTTGGTCGAGGGTGCGCTGGAAATAGTCCGGCGGGTT
>QZKZ01000081.1 GCA_004796465.1 Desulfovibrio sp. | reverse complement strand
GGTGAAGACCTTTGGCCGGTCCGACGCGGCGCGTGGCCGCTTGCGCGATGATCTGCGCGCCCAGGAATTGGCCCGTATCGCGCCTGAATATGAGAGTGTCTACGTGGAAGCGGGCTACGTGCACACCTATTTGCTGACAACCCTGCGGCGGCGGGTTCCCGAGGGAGTTGAAGTTCGGCCTTTGTATCTCATGGAGGATTTGGTCAAGGAAATGGATGGCAGACGGAGGGCCATGGGGCCAGGCGATGTGTTGACCCTGACCTACACCTACAAGCCGGATTACCAGGGCAGCAAAGCTGACTTGCAGGCCGCGCGCTCCCTGATTAGGATCAAGATCCTGCACAAGGACGAGATCGACGAGAATCTCCATGAATTCCCGCACACCCGTGACGAGGTCATGGCCAGCAACCTGGTGCGCGGTTTGGAGTATGAGGATTGCCGGGAACTCTATCCCTTGGTGCGGCAAGCGACGACCGTCGAAGCGAAAAGGATCGTGGAGGAGTACGTCACGCAAGCGGGCCCCTGCGGGACCCGCCATAAGGATTGGTAACTCGACGGAAATGTTGGTCAGCTGGGCAAGGAAGACTCTTCATTGGCCGGGCAATGGCGCATGAGCTCCAGGATGGTGAAGGCCCCGGCCATGTCCCGTTTGTTGTCTTGGGTGGTCTCTTCCAGAATGTACTGTTTGAGCAGGTTGATGTTTTCACGGAACGAGGGCTGGCGTTCCTCGCTTTGGCGGAGGTAGGCGTCTTCCAGCAAGCAGAGGATGTAATGCTTCCACTCTTCGTTGAAGTGGAGATGGCGGTCGAAAATTTCCCGCAGCTTGAGTATTCCGAACACCTGATTGCCGAATTCGTTGAAGTCGCGGCCCAGAAGGTCGCTGGTAAGCAGCGGCTGAATCTCCCTCAAAGAGGCGGGATTCTCGGCCCGGGCCAATTTGTTCGCTTTGTATTCACTTAAAGAAATCACGTTTCCCATGTTCGGCTCCCTGCCTTGCGATGTGACTTCTCTCCCCGCGCGGTTTCCCCACCTTGAGACATGTGCCGCGCACAAAATGTATCGGCGCTTGCACAAAAAGCATTAGCCCTGAAACAGGACTGAATTCACATACAAAGGAAAGGGAAAACCCGGGCAAGGCCAGGGGGGCAAGAAAGCTGTCAGAATAGAGGCAAAACGCTATTTCGGTGTCTTGCACAAAAAGTCGATGACTCGGCGCAATTTGTCGTGATCCTTGACACCGGGCGCGGACTCAACACCTGAGTTCAGGTCAACCCCGCAAGGCGAGCATACGGCCAGGGCGGGTTCAATGGTATCCGGACTCAGGCCTCCAGCGAGAAACCACGTTTTGGGCATTTTCAGGCCCGCAAGAAAGCCGGAGGATATGGTTTTGCCGTGCCCGCCTCCGGATTTTCCAGCATCGAACAGGAAAAAGCGGGTGTGCGGAGAAAACAGGTCAACATCGGCTCGAAAAGTTTTTTCATCGGGATAGCTGTCGGGCCAGAGCACCTTCATGACTTTTTCCCGGCCCAGGTCCTGGCAAAACTCCACGTCTTGCTTGCCGTGCAGCTGAGCCAAATGCAAACGCGCCGTCTTCATGATGGTGCGTACCTCGTCCGGGCTTTGGTCCACAAAAATGCCCACGCGCATGGCAGTGCCGCTGTCAATGGCGCCGGCGTTCTCCGGTGTGATGTAGCGGGGGCTGGCCGGGTGGAAAATGAACCCTGTGAGGCACACCCTGAGGGACAGGCACAGATCAACGTCTTCCTGGCGGGTGAGGCCGCAGACCTTGATCATGAGGTCGCCGCAGCTGATCACGATGTCTCCTTGGGTTGGGCGTCGATAATGAGGGTCGATAAGGCTTGGCTCGGGTCGGACTCGGCCATGAGAAAGCTGCCGATAAGCGCCGCATTAAAGCCCAAGTCCCGGATATACGCAAGGTGGGAAGGCTCGGTCACCCCACTGGCGCTGATCCAGACCTCAGCTGGATCTTTCTCGGGGATAAGGCGGGCTGAGGTTTTCATATCAATAGTGAGGGCGTCCAGGTCGCGGTTGTTGACCTGAATAATGGTGGCCTTGGCCTGACGGGCCTTGGCCAAATCCTCGTGGTCAAATATTTCGACTACGGCTTCCATGCCCTGGGCCACGGTCATCTCCTGAAGCTCCTTGAGCAGGTCCACGTCCACCATACGCGCGATGAGCAGCAGGGCAGAGGCTCGGGTGGCCGCGGTCTGGATGATTTGCAGGGGATCCAGGAGAAAATCCTTGCGCAGTAGGGGCAAGCCCGGTTCAGCCATGCGTTCCAGAAAATCCAGTTCGCCCTTGAAGTAGGATTCTTCGGTGAGCACGGACATGGCGGAGGCGCCGCCCCGGGAGTAGGCCCCGGCCACATCCTCGGGCTCCATGTCCAGCCGGATGTCGCCCTTGGAGGGTGAGGCGCGTTTATATTCCGCGATGACGGCTATACCCTTGGCCCTGAGCAGGGCCTGGGAAAAGGACGGACGAAATCCCTCAAAGGGCGGAGGCAGCAAACCCTTGGCTTGTATTTCCTTGAGGCCGTCAATTTCAGCCTGCTTGGCCTGGCGAAATTTCTCCAGCATCAGGAAATCGCCTTGAGGCCCACACCTTGGGCCACGGCCTCGCGGGCCTTGTCCACGCACTGGGGCAGGGTCTTGCCGTCTTCCAGCAAGTGCAGGGCCACAGCCAGGTTGAAGATCAGCATTTCTTGCATAGCCTCGCTGCCCTTGCCCGCCAACAGGTCCTTAATGACCTGAAGGGCGTGCTCCTTGGAATGGACTGCCACGTCCTCGGAGCCGCAGGGTTTGATGGCCAATTCTGCCGGGTCCAACTCGGTCTCCACGAGATTGCCGTCCGAAACCCAGACCACCTTGGCCGGACCAAAGGGAGTCAGCTCGTCAAAGCCGCCCGCGCCGTGGACCACAACAGCCTTTTCCACCTTGTTCATGGCCAGGACTTCGGCCACCAGCTGCATGATCTCGGGCCGGGCCACGCCCACGAGCATGTGGGTGGGCCGGGCCGGGTTGAGCAGCGGTCCCATGAGGTTGAACAGGGTGCGGATGCCCAGGTCCTTGCGCACAGGCATGATGTGCTTGAACGCGGGATGGAAATGGGGGGCGAACAAGTAGACAAAGCCGTGTTCGTTAAGCTTGGCGGCCACGTCATCGGGTTCAGAAGGCATGGGCAGGCCCAGCCCTTCAATGGCGTCGGCGCTGCCGCTGGAACTGGTCACGGATCGATTGCCGTGTTTGGTCACCTGAAAGCCCATGCCCGCGAGATACAGAGCCGTGGTGGTGGAGCAGTTGAAACTGTTGCTGTGGTCGCCGCCAGTACCCACTATGTCGACAAGTTTTCCGGTCAGGCCGGGCACCATCTTGGCTCGGGCCAGGGCAGCCTTGACCGCCGCGCCAACTTCCACGGCGGTTTCGCCCTTGGCGCGCAGGCCAATGAGCAGGGCTCCGGCTTGGGCCGGGCTCAATTCCCCTTCCGTGAGCTGGTTGAACGCATACTCTGCTAGCTCTGCAGTCAGATCGCCACCACCAGCCAAGGTGTCTAAAATCGTCGCTATGTTGTGCATGATGAAAACCTCGTACCGCGAAACTTTGTCACTTGCTAGATGTCACTTGCCTGCCGCTGCTTACCGGGTGATTGCCGCAGCCCGCTACAAGAGCTTGCCCGGGAAGTTGGCCAACACTTCAAGCCCTTCCGGCGTGAGCACGGATTCCGGATGGAATTGAAGTCCAGCCCAAGGCCTGTCCTTGTATTGAATGCCCATGACCTCGTCCTCGTCGGTCCAAGCCGTGACATCCAGCTTGTCAGGGACTTGCTCCGCCCTGACCAGCAAGGAATGGTAGCGGCCCACGGTGAGCGGGTTGGCCAGGCCGGAAAACATGCCCATGCCGGTATGGTGAATATCCGTGGTCTTGCCGTGCATGATGTTCGGACCCACTTCAACCGTGGCTCCGGCAAACTGACCCAAGCATTGGTGGCCCAGGCATACGCCGAGCACAGGGATCTCCGGGGGCAACAGCGATAAAAACTCGAGGCAGAGGCCGGCATTGTCCGGGCGGCTAGGGCCAGGGGAAATGCAGACCAACTTGGGATCGCCCTTTTTGGCCATGTCCAGCAACTCGGGCCGGTCGTTGCGCAGGACCTCGGGCGTGAGGCCCAGGCGGTAAAAGGCCTGCACCAAGTTGAAGGTAAAAGAGTCAAAATTGTCAATAAGCAAAAACATCGCCGCCTCCTTTTTCCGAAAGCACTTGCTGCAGGACCCTGGCCTTGTTGTGGCATTCCTGCCACTCCTTGTCCGGGTCCGAGTCGAACACGATCCCGGCCCCGGCCTGCCAATGCACGCTTTGGTCCCGCACCCAGAGGCTGCGGATGGTAATGCCCGTATCCAGGTCGACCCGACCCTTGTCCAGGCCGATCCAACCGATGGCTCCGGCATAGGGACCCCGGCTCAATCCTTCCAGTTCGGCGATGATTTCCATGGCCCTGACCTTGGGCGCGCCGCTCACCGTGCCTGCGGGAAAGGTGGCGGCCAGCACGTCCAGGGCGTCGTGGCCCTTGGCCAGCTTGGCCTTGACGTAGGAGGTCATGTGCATGACGTGGGAGAACTTTTCCACCTGCATGTATTTGTGCACATCCACGGTACCGGGCTCGGCGATCCGGCCCAGGTCGTTGCGGCCCAGGTCCACGAGCATGACGTGCTCTGCGCGTTCCTTGGGGTCGGCGAGCAGCTCTTGGGCCAAACGTTCGTCCTCGGCCTCGGTGGCGCCGCGCGGCCTGGTTCCGGCAATGGGGCATGTGGTCAGGTTGGAATCCTGGCATTGCACCAGCAGCTCCGGAGAAGAGCCCAACAGCGTCACCGTGGGCAAGCGGATAAAGAACATGTAGGGCGAGGGATTCACCTGCCTGAGGCGGCGGTACAAGGCAAAAGGCTCGCCGCGAAAGGGCGCTTGAAAGCGCGTGGACAGCACGATCTGAATGGCCTCGCCCTGGGTGATCAGCTCCTTGGCCCGGGCCACGGAACGCTTGTACGCCACTTCCTCGGGCATGTTGATGGCCTTGCCCGTGACCACGGCCTCCATATGCCGCTCCAGGGCGCGCATGTCCATGTTGACCTTGATCCCGTCCATGACCGAAAGCAGGCACAGGCGATGGAACAGGTGGTCAAAAAGGGCCACGGTGCCGGGCAGGACCAGGCAGGCCTCGGTGTTTTCCGAGGGCATGAGCGGCAAGAGTTTGGGCTCGAACAGCCCGGCCATGCCAAAGCCAAAATATCCATACAAGCCGCGCGTGATGGGCGGCAGGTCCTCAAACCCCTCAGCCGGTTCAATGTGCAGGCGGCTCATGACCTCGCGCACGCCCTCAATGAAATCCATACCCGAGAGTTCGCGCAAGGACTCCAGCCGGTCGTCGCGCACAGCCACTTCCAGTTTGCCGTCCTTGCAGGATAGGCGCAGGCGGAAATTCCAGGCAATGACGCTGAAGCGGCCAAAGCGGCCGTCAACTTCCGCGCTTTCGAGTAAAATGCCCTGTTTGCTGCCTACCAGGCCGAGGAAGAGGCTGATGGGCGTCTGGATGTCGGCGGGCATCCATTTGCCGCTCTGTTTGAGCGTAATCTCTGCCATGGGAGTGTCTCCTTGGGTAGTTGGCGGTTGCGGTTACTTGCTGTCCTGGTCTTGGGATTCCCACCACCAGCGGCCGCGCTCGACGAGGATATCCACGTCGCCGCCGGCGGCCACTTGCAAGTAGTTGCGAAAGCGGCGCACCGCCTCCTGGCTGAAGGGGTTGGCCTCAAACAGGGTGGAAAACAACTCTGCGTCCTCGCGGAGCATTTTTTCCGCTGCCTTGAGCCGACGGCGAAACGAGGGCGTCAAGAATTGGCGTATGTTGTCCTGGCGGCTCAGGGCCGCGAGGTAGGCTACGGTTGTGGTGAAGTTCAGGGCCTGGATCTGGGCCATGGCCCGGTCGTGCTCCTCGGCCGTTGTCAGGAAGGGCTCAAAGCCGATCCGCTCCAACCAGTGTATCACCGCAGCCAGGGCTTGGTCGTCGCGGCCCGGGGCCACGGCCACCCGCAAGTCTTCGGGAGTAGGCTCGGGCCCGAACAAGGGGTGCGTGGCCACTACAGGACCATTATATAATTGGAGCATGGACGTGAGCGGGCTGACCTTGACCGAGACGTTGTCGGACAGGATGCAGTCCTCGGGAATAAAGGGCAGAATACGTTCCAGCACTTGGGTAAAGGCCGAGGCGGGCACGGACATATAGATCATGTCCGCGTCCTTCAGGCCCTGCTCAAGGTCTTGGTCCGTGAAGGGTCGGTTGATTTGGGCCACGCTTTGGCCCGCCTCTTGGCACCGGGACACAAAAAGTTGCCCCATTTGGCCCCGCGCGCCCACAATGGCGACTGTTTCTATGGATGTCATGGTTTTGGCTTCACTGCACACAATGGTCTCATGTCGTTGTTGATCAGGTCTTGATCATTCTTGCGCTCGCCTGCGGTGAGGCGGCTACTCCCCGGCCACCACCTTGCCCCATTCATCCCAGAAGCCGGGGAAGGATTTGCCCACGCAATCCGGCTTGTCAGGGACCATGGTTTCCCCGGCCAAGGCTAAAATCGCCATGCACATGGCAATGCGGTGGTCGCCGTAGGTCAGGTGGGGGATGGGTTCGTCCTTGGGTTCCTGGGGCAGGGACGAGGGATGGACGCGTAGCCCGTCCTCAAGCACATCCACCTGCACACCCACGCGGCCGAGTTCAGTGGCCACGGCTGAGAGCCGGTCGCATTCCTTGATCCGCAAGTGGGCCACATTGCGGATAAGGGTTTCGCCCTGGGCCAGGGACGCGGCCACGGCCACGGTGGGCACGATGTCCGGGCATGCGCCCATGTCCACGTCCACCCCCTTAAGCTCGCCGGGGCTGATGGTCACGCTGTCGCCCTGCCACTGAACGTCCGCGCCCATTTGCTGCAGAATGTCGAGGATGACCCGGTCCCCTTGCAGGGAATCCCGGCGCAGACCCTCGATGATCACGGGCCTGGGGCCGATGGCCCCGGCAGCGGCGAAGTAGGAGGCATTGGACCAGTCGCCTTCCACACGGCGGTCCTGGGCCTTGTACGCGCCCGGAGAAACCACGAAACGGATGGAACCTGGCTTGACCTCTTTGATTTCCCGCCAGTCCGTGCGGTTCCAGTTGCCGCTGCCATCCCGGGTTTCCACGAGAAAGGCGATGCCAAAGTCCTCAAGAACTTGCAGAGTCAGGGCCACGTAGGGCCAGGACACGACCTTGTCGCCTGCGACGTTGACGATAAGGGTATCAGCGGCCATGGGTGCGGCCAAAAGCACACCGGACAGGTACTGGCTGGATTCAGCCAGGTCCACGTCCACGTTGCCGCCTGCCATGCCATTGGTCTCCAGGATAAAGGGCGGGCAACCCTGGTTTTCTTCATAGGTAAAGGTGGAGCCGAGCTTGGCCAGGGACTGGGCCAGCGCGCCAATGGGCCGGTTGTGCATCTGGCCCCGGCCATGGATGCGGAACTTGCCCTTGCCCGCAGCGGCGATTGCCGTGAGCAAACGGCAGGTGGTGCCTGACTCGGCCACGAACAGGTCCAGGGGCTCGGTTTGGCCGCCCTCGGGCCTGCCCGCCATGCCCGTCACCTGTATTTCTCCGGGGCCGAGATATTCGAGTTTCGCGCCCATGCGGGAAAGGATGTCGCCGGTGCGCTCCAGGTCCTCGCTCTTCAAGACGCTGGTCAGGCGGGACTGGCCGGCGGCCAGGGCCGCAGCGATAAGCGTACGGTGGGACATCGACTTGGAAGCTGGGGCTTGAATAATGACTGGTGTGGTTTCCATCTACTCTTGATCCATTGGATAGTAATAGTGTGTATGTGATTTTAAGGTGTTACGAGATCATGATGGGGTGGTTGTGCCGTGGGACACATCCAAGTGGGGTCCAGTGGGGTAACTGCCCAACACGCGCAGGGTGTGGCAGCGGTGGCGCAGTTCCTCAAGGGCCTTGGTGTATTGCTCGTGGGCAAGGTCGCACTCCACATCCACGAAAAACACGTATTTCCACTTTTCCCCGCGCAAGGGACGGGACTCCAGCTTCTTCATATTAATGGACTCCTGGGCCAACAAGGTCAGCACATTGACCAGAGCGCCAGGCTTGTCCGGCAGGGTGAAGAGCATCGAGGTCTTGTCCTGGGCTTCTTGCAGAGCCGGAGCCGGACCGATGATCACGAACCGGGTCCAGTTGTCCGGCAGGTCCTCGATAGACGAGGCCAGCACATTGAGGCCGAGCATATTGGCCAAACCATGGTGGCCGATGGCCACGGCCCCTTCCTCGTCTTTGACCCGGCGGCCGGCAGCTGCCGTGGATTCCGTGGGGATGATCTTGGCGCTGGGCAAGTGGTTGCGCAGCCAGCCCCCGCACTGGGCCAAAGGCTGGGGATGGGAATACACAGCCGTGACCTCGGACAGGGTCTTGGGCGTGCCGAACAGTGAATGGCTGATGCGGCAATAGATCTCGGACTGGATAAACACCTCGAAGTCCAGAAACAGATCAAGGCTTTGGCCGACCGTGCCTTGCAGGGAGTTCTCCAGGGGGATGACGCCCAGCTCGGTTTCCCGGCTGCTCACGGCTTGGAACACCGCGAGCAGGTCCTGTTGGGGCAGGAAGTCCACGCTGTGGCCCAGGAACTCCACGCCAGCGAAATAGGAAAACGTGCCCTCGGGGCCGAGGTAGGAGACCTTTTGTGGCCGCTGCAAACTGCGCGACGAAGAAAAGATCTCCCGGTAGATGGAGCGGAGGTGCTCCTCGGGCAACTGGCCGGTATTGGCTTGGGCCAGTTTTTCCATCACCTCTTTTTCGCGGAAGGGTTTGAAGATCAGGTCGCGGGAACCCGCCTTGATCTGGCCCACTTCCAGGCTCAACCCGGCGCGGCGGTTGAGCAGGCTGATGATTTCCCGGTCCACCCCGTCGATTTCCACGCGCACCTCGTTCATGCGCTCGGTGGCCTGTTCCGGAGTCAATTTGCTGCTGTCAGACATATTGCTGTTCCTGGCTTAGTGTTCCGAGATGTCTTCCTTGATGCGCATGCCAAAATGGCGGCCTGCTGCATCGGTCTTGCACATGATTTCGTCGCCCTTCTTGAGCGAGACAACGGACAAGGGCTCGCCCTTGCTGGTGACCACGCGGATGGTCTCTGCGTTCTGCAGGAAGATCGCGCCTTCCACGCCCGTGGCTTCATCGCCCACCCGGGCCTTGATCAGCAGCATGGGCCGCACCTCGACCTTGACCCGGCCCACCGTGGCCAGGGACGTGGACCCGTCCGCGTCCACCACGAGCACTTCCCGTCCGGCCGAGAGTTCTTCCAAATAGGATGTCTTGTCGCCGGGCATGACCGCGTAAGCATGTACGGCCCCGGCATTGACCCGGAATGGCCGGGCCGCCACATAGGGGTTAGACTCGGTCTCGGCGTGCACCAAAAAGGTAAAGGCGCTGGAATTGCCCACCAGCATGCCCTGGCCCTTGCGCAGCATGGACATGGTGTCCACGCAGACTCGGTGGCCCAGGCCCACGGACTCAATGGCCGTGACCGTGGCCGGGACCAGGCCGATGGTTCCTTGGCTGAGCTTGACCTCGGCCACGATGGACTTGAGGTCCGCAGCAGCCTCGGGCAACACGAGCAGATTGTCCACCCCGCGTTCCAGGATGCCCGCGGCCAGCCGGGCCTGGTCCAGGGAACCGACTTCCAGGCCCAAGTCTGTGGACTGGGCCAGAATGTTTTCCACGGGAATGATTTCCCAGCCCTTTTTCAGGACAACCTTGTTGCCCTTGGCAAGCAGGTCCACGGCCTTGGTCTCGTCTTCCTTCTTTTCCAGGGCGACCAAGGACAGCTCCTCGGGGGTGATGACCTGGGTCCGGCCCAGGGCCAGGACCTTGTCCTTGTCCTTCTTCTCCACCACAAGGGCGTCCACGCCCGATTCAAGAGCCAGGGTGACCAGTTTCTTGTCAAAGGGCACTACTTGGAACCAAATGGATTTCATGGATATTCCTTCACTTGCCGCTTACACGGTTTCAATGAGTTCCACGGCCTGGTCCACGGACCAGTCGTCATGCACCACACCGTGCAGGGCCTTGACCAGGATGTCGGGCCTGCGGTGCTGGAATACGTTGCGGCCCACGGACAAGCCGGACCCGCCTGCCTGGACAGAGTCGTGCACCATCTGGACCAGGTCCCGGTCCGAATCGAGCTTTTCCCCGCCCGCGATGACCACGGGTACGCAGCAGCCCTCAACGACTTGGGCGAAGGACTCGGGGTCGCCGGGATAGTTGACCTTGACGATGTCCGCGCCCAGCTCCATGCCCACGCGGGCGCAGTGCTTGATCACTTCCGCGTCGTATTCGTCCTGCACCTTGGGGCCACGGGCGTACATCATGGCCAAAAAGGGCATGCCCCAATCCGCCGCGCTTTCAGCGGCCAAGCCCACTTCCTTGAGCATGAGCCGTTCGTTTTCATCGCCCAGGTTCACATGCACGGACACGGCGTCCGCGCCCTGCTTGAGGGCCTCTTCCACAGTGGAGACCAGGGTCTTGGTGTTGGGCATGGGCGAGACAGACGTGGACGCGGACAAGTGCAGGATCAGGCCGATGTCCTGGCCCTTGGTGCGGTGGCCGCAACGGACCAAGCCCTTGTGCATGAGCACGGCGTTTGCCCCGCCCTCGGCCACGTTGTTCACCGTGCCCTTGAAGTCCACCAGGCCGTGGATCGGGCCCACGGTCACGCCGTGGTCTACGGGCACGATAATGGTCCGATTGGTGTTGCGGTTGAAGATCCGTTCGCTGCGAATGCTCTTGCCGATGCGCATGATCCGGCTCCTTTACCCGTTCTGGGCGCTTTCCATGAGTTCAATGGCTTGATCCACGTCCCAATCCAGGTGCACAACGCCGTGCAAGGCTTCCACCAAGGTGTCGGGCGTGGCGTGCTGGAAAACGTTGCGGCCGATGGACAGACCAGCGCCGCCCGCCTGGATGGAGTCGTGCACCATTTTGATCAGGTCCCGGGTGGAGTCGAGCTTTGCGCCGCCGGCAATGACCACGGGTACGCAACAGGCCTCGACCACGGTGGCGAAGGATTCGATGCTGCCGGTGTAGTTGACCTTGATCACGTCAGCGCCCAGCTCTTGGCCCACGCGGGCGCAATGGCGCACGATCTCGGTGTCGTACTCGTCCTTCACCTTTTCGCCCCGGGCGTAGACCATGGCCAGGACCGGCATGCCCCAGGACGAGGCCGAGGACGCGATCATGCCCAGGTCGTCGAGCATCTGGCCTTCGTTGTCATCGCCCAGGTTCACGTGCACGGATACAGCGTCCGCGCCCAGGCGGATGGCGTCTTCCACGGAACCCACCAGCCGCTTGTAATTGGGCCGGGGCGACAGGGTGGTGGAAGCGGACAAGTGGACAATAAGGCCCACGTCCTTGCCGTAGCCCCGGTGGGTGCAGCGGGGCAGGCCCTTATGCATGAGCACGGCGTTGGCCCCGCCATCCGCGACCCGGTTCACGGTGCCCTTGAAGTCCACCAGCCCGTAGATGGGGCCGACAGTCACGCCATGGTCCATGGGCACGATAATGGTGCGGCCCGTGTTCCTGTTGAAGATACGCTCCAGTCTGACGCCTTTTCCGAGCAACATGTCATCCTCCTGGCTTTGGCCTCTGGATTGGTAAGGTGCGGGGTTGCCTGGGAGCCGGGGCCGAAAAAAAGGGCCGCCGGCGTTTGCCCGCGGCCCTTTTGTGAGAGGCGTTTATTCGTTTGAGCTTAACTCAGCACGTTCCTCTCCGGACCACGGACGTATCCGAACCAAAAATAAAACCAAAAATAAAAGTAGCCGTAGACGGCCAAGGTGGTTTGAGAGGACATGGGTGGCGTGTAATTGGGCCGGGGCCAAGTTGTCAAGATGTTTTTTCCAACAAGGGCAGGTGTCGCCACTGTGATTGTTGACAATTTTGTATTAACACATGAAAAAAAATGTGTCGAATTTGTTAATATGTGATGTGTTTCAAGTGCGAAGTTTGTCATCAATACTAAAAAGAACCCAAGATTACAAAGTGTTGCCACTTTGGCCCGCACCTTGCTCTATCCCGCCGTCGGCTTGGGATACAAAAATCAACTTCAATACAAGGAGGTCGTCTATGGTGGCGCGTTTTCTCCCAAACAAACCCTTGCGGCTGCCCGCACTTCTGCTGATCGTCGCGGGTCTGCTCATGATTCCGGCCCTGGGCCTTGCCCAGGATGAGTCTTTTCTGACTCAAGGTAACGCCAACATCCTTTGGACCCTGGTGGCCGGTATCTTGGTCATGTTCATGCAGGCTGGTTTCGCCTGCGTGGAATGTGGTTTCACCCGCGCCAAAAACGCGGGCAACATTATCATGAAGAACTTCCTGGACTTCAGCGCCGGTGGCGTGGCCTTTTTCCTGTTCGGCTTCGCCCTGATGTTCGGCGCCGACGCAGGGGGCTTCATCGGCACCTCTGGTTTCGGTCTGCCTGAGGCCAGCAACTGGGACCTCACCTTCTGGTTCTTCCAGTCCGTGTTCGCGGCCACCGCCGCAACCATCGTTTCCGGAGCCATTGCCGAGCGCACCAAGTTTTCCGGGTACATTATCATCTCCGTCATCGTTACCGGCGTGATTTATGCCATCTCCGGCCACTGGTGCTGGGGCGGCCTCAATGGCAACCCTGGTTGGCTGGAAAATCTGACCATTCTCGACGTGACCTGTTTCTACGACTTTGCCGGCTCCACTGTGGTCCACTCCGTGGGCGCCTGGATCGGCCTGGCCGGCGCCATCGTTCTTGGCCCCCGCCTTGGCAAGTACGCTGCTGACGGTTCCCCCAAGGCCATTCCCGGCCACAACATCCCCTTGGCCGCCCTGGGCGTGTTCATTCTTTGGTTCGGTTGGTTCGGTTTCAACCCCGGCTCCACCACCACTGCCGACGACACCATCGGCGTCATCGCCATGGTCACCACCCTGTCCGCTGCCGCGGGTACCTTGGGCGCAATGATCATCGCCTGGATCAAGTACGGCAAGCCTGATCCGTCCATGTCCATGAACGGCGCGCTCGCCGGTCTCGTGGCCATCACTGCCGGTTGCGCCGACGTGAGCCCTGCGGGCGCTCTGGCTATCGGTTTCACCGCTGGTGTCCTCTGCGTGTTCTCCATCGTCTTCTTGGACAAGACCCTCAAGGTCGACGATCCGGTTGGCGCCATCAGCGTGCACGGCGTGTGCGGCGCTTGGGGCACGCTCATGGTCGGTTTCTTCCACACTACCAATGGTCTGTTCTACGGCGGTAGCGTGGGCCAGCTCGCCATCCAGGCCGTTGGCGTCGGCGCTGTGTTCGTCTGGGCCTTTGGCGCCGGTTTCATCGCCTTCAAGCTCGTGGACATGATCATCGGCATCCGCGTGAGCAAGGAAGAGGAACTCAAGGGTCTGGACATCGCGGAACATGGCAGCGAAGCCTACACCGGCTTCCAGATCTTCACCGTGGATTAGTCCGCATAAACCCTTGATTCGAAGGAGGCTTTATGAAGCTCATCATTGCATACATCCGGCCCGAGAGCCTGGCCGCCGTGAAGCAGGCGCTTTACGCCAAAGGCATCTACTCCATGTCCGTGACCAACATCCTGGGCTCCGGCCGCCAAAAGGGCTTTACCGAGACCTATCGCGGCGTGGCCATGGAAGTGAACCTGCTCAAAAAAGTCAGGCTGGAAGTGGGTCTTCCCGCAGGCGAAGCCGACGGAATCGTTGAAGTCATCATGGAAAGCGCCCGCACGGGCAAGGAAGGCGACGGCATGATCTTTGTGCAAGACGTTGCCAAGGCTGTCCGCGTGCGCACCGGCGAACAAGGCCTGTAAGTCGATCCACAAACCTCGTAACCAGACGGACCGGCCCTGGCGGGCCGGTCCGTTTTTTACGGCAACTCCTCAACTCCCTTGGACCATGAGTTCCCTCTACCGAAAGATTATCGCCCAAAGCGCGGTCAGGACTTTGTTTCAACCCCTGATTTCCATCAAGCGCAACGCGGTTATCGGGTATGAAGCCTTGAGCCGGGGGATCAATCCCACCAACGGAAATGTGGTGCCGCCCTTGGAGCTCTTTTCCTGGGCCCGGGACAACAATTCTTCCCTGGAATTGGACAGGTTGTGCCGCAAAAGGGCCTTTCAGAATTTTTCGCCCATACTGGCTGAACAGCGCGAACTCATGCTTTCGGTCAACCTCGATACCTCGGTCCTTGACCAGGGCGCACAAGGCTCGGGACATCTCTTCAAACAAACCCAACGGCTCGGCATCAATCCCAACAACGTCATCATCGAGATCACCGAGTCCGGGGTGGAAGACATCACAGCCCTGTTGTCCTTTATCCATTCCTATCGCAACCACGGTTTTCTCATTGCCTTGGACGACGTGGGCACGGGCTATTCCAACCTGGAACGTATCGCCCTGATCAAACCCGATGTCATCAAGATTGACCGGTCCCTGATCAAGGATCTGGACAAGGATTTTACGAAAAAGGAAGTAACCCGATCTTTGGTGTCATTGAGTGGAAAGTTGGGAACCCTTGTCGTGGGCGAGGGCGTGGAGCGGGTCCAAGAAGCCGTGACCCTGCTCGACATGGGCGTGGACGTGATGCAGGGATTTTTTTTCGCTGGCCCCTTTGCCAACGTCAGGGACGCGGACGAATGGCCCGAGCGGGTGCGCCAGGCCGCGAATCAGTACAAAACGGAAACCGTACGCCGTTTTGCCAGGCATACGGAACGGCAACAAACTTTCCAGGAAATGATTCAGGCCATAGTGGATGAGTTGTCCCGGATCAGGGTCAAGGACCAGGACGCGGCCTTGGTGTCCTGCATCTCCCGCTATCCCAACCTGGAGTGCATTTATGTGCTGGACATGGGCGGCAAGCAGATCAGCTCCACCATGTGCAATCCCTTTAAGATCGCCATGAACAAGCGTTTCATCTACCAGCCCGCGGAAAAGGGCGCTGACCACTCCTTAAAACGCTATTTTTTGCCCCTGAGCGCGGGGCTGGAGACCCATACCACGGAACCCTACATCTCCTTGGCCTCGGGCAATCTCTGCACAACCCTTTCCAGCCGGTTCACCAGCCAGGACAGGGAGGCATGTGTCGTTTGCCTGGATATCAGCGAGCAGGACTGCGATTGCTAAGGTCGGCTACTTCTTGACTTTGGAATCCCGGCACTTTTTGTTCCGGCACAGGCTGGACCAAACAAAATCCTCGGGATCCTTTCCTTGGAGATTTTCCAGGGGCAGTTCCGCCCGGGCCATGCCCTTGTGCCCGCCGGCAGAACCATATTCACCGTACAGAGTGGCCGCCAGCTTGCCCATGTCCCGGGTCACCCCGTCACCCCGGAAAATGATCACAATCACACCATCGTAGATGCCGCCGATCACGGTCCAGGTCACGTCGTGCACACGCAGGAAAAAGTCGGCCAGCACCACCAGGATGTCCGGGTTCTCGATTTCCCCCATGAAGACGAACAGGCTGTTGCCCCTGAGCCGAATCTTGCAAAAGGCGCGGGCAAAGTGGCTGAGCCAATCCAGGTGGTATTCGCTGCGCATTATCTTCCTGAGCAACAAGGGATTCGAACGTTTGCTCAGGTAGCGAAAGGCCCGGATGTCCCGGTCATGGAAGTTGCGCTCAAAGTTCTGGGTGTCGGACTTGATGCCGTAGACAAGGGCTGTGGCCAGGAGTTTTCCCGGCCGGATATTGAGCGCGTAGAGGTATTCCATGAGCATGGTGCAGTTTGACCCGTAATCCGGCTGAATGTCCTTGAAATCAGCCAATACGGGTTCGTCTTCCACCAAGGGATGGTGGTCCATGACCAGGGAATAGGAAAACTCGCGCAGGGAAGGATGGTGGTGGGGCTGGGAGTCCACCAGGGCGAATCGGTCGTACTGGGCCGCGAGGTTGGGGGTGAGTTTTTTCGTGGGAATGCGTAGGTAGTGGATCATGGCCAGGTTGTCCGGACGGCTGATCACGTTCACGTGGGAAATGGCCACGTCCTTGACCCGGTGGCTCATGATCCGCTTCAAGGCCATGGCCGAGGCCAGGGCGTCGGGGTCGGCGTTGATCAGGATCAGCCACTGCTCGTCGCGGGAAAACAGCTCCTGCAAAAAGGCGAGCTGGGTTTCTAGTTTGCGGAACAGGGCCATGGATCGCTCGGGATTGGGGGCAATCTAGTGAGCTGCCTTGAGCTGCAAGGGTTGACCTGCCACTACCAAGAGAACCTCTTGGCTCACGGCAGCGACCATTTGGTTCAAGGCGCCCATTTCCCGCACAAAGTCTCGGGCCGCCTTGTCAGCGGCCAAGGGGCCGAGGCCCACTTCACAGGAGACAAGGGTCACGTGGGCGTTCCCAACTTGGGAGAGGACATCAACGAGGGATTGGGTGTGCTGCTCCAGATTTTCCGGGTTGTGCTCCAAACAATGAAACAGCCAGAAATCCAGGCTGTCCACGAGCAAGGCGGCAGCGGTATTGGATGAAAGGAGATGGTCAATGCGCTGGGGCAGGTCGGCGCGGACTTCGTGCACCGGGATCTCGGCAGGCCGGTCAAGGCGGTGGGCTTGGATGCGTTGGCGAAACTCCATGTCGAGGGCTTGGCCTGTAACCACCATGGCTCGGGGCCCGGGGCCTTGTTGCAACAGGTCCAGGCCTAGGGCCGACTTGCCCGAGCGTTCGCCGCCAAGCACCAATCGAATCATGTCACCAGCCTTTCCTTGCGGGCCAAGTCATGGAGTCGTTGCAGAGAATCGACCCATTCAGGCCACGAAAACACCTCAAGCACCAGGAAAGTATCAGGGCTCATCTGTTTGAGCAAATCCGTCAATTCAGTGCTTTCCCCGGGAGTGAGCCGGGCGAGGTCCCCATGCCGGGAGCTTCCCTTGGGGCAGGGCGCGTTGACGTGGACCATGGCCGCGCGGGACAGCACTTCCGGGCGCAGCAAGTGCTGGTGCCCGGCCTGGAGCGCATGGCCAAAGTCGAGGCACAAGGAAACACCGTGGGTGTCCATGACGGGAAAATGGCGGGCCGGGTCGTGTTCCGCCAAGTTTTCAACGCATACCTGGGCCGGATTCCGCCCGGCAGTGGTCCATCTCGCAACAAACTCTTGAAGCAGGGCTGGGTTGGACGGGGGATGCAGGATGTAGCTATGGGGTGAAAGAAAATCGGTCTTTTCAGCCAGAGCCAGGACAGTCGCCAGGGCGGCTTCTGGGCTGGATTCCCAATCAAGGTCCAGGGGCAGGTGCAGGTGATAGCTCAAGCCGAGGTCGGCCAGCCCAAGGGGCAAGTCGCTTTCCGTGTAGGCCAGGCACGCCTCGGCCTCGAAAAACAGCAGTTGCGCATGGTCCACATGCTCGGCCAGGAAGCGGCAATTCTCGGCAAGGCCGCCCGGAATCACCCATGAGGGGGCCACTATGGGCCAGGGCAGGCAGGAGATGAGGTCTCGGATGTCCATGGAGAGTGTTGGGGTCTGGGGTGAGTGTGCACACGCTGTACAACGGAACGGCCAAGTGGGCAAAAATCGTCGGATGAGGAAAACAACACGCGCTGAATGAGAAACACTATCGGGGAAAAAAGTGTGGAATCTCTCCCAGGTGGGAAAGGATACCGGATTGCTGTGAAATAAGGCCGCACAAGGCATGCCCATTGCATAAAGGTAATACTAGAGGAGCCGATAAGAAAGGTAAGAGAGAACATCATGCGCACTCTACGAAATTACCTCCAACACCGCTTCAACCCGCTGCACGTGTATTGCCGTTTGCTCGACTTCGGGTTCACCCAGCGGGTGGCCGGTCGCATGAGCGCCATCTACGAACGGTTCATCTACCGTATGTACGCCGGAGAATGATTCCCGTCACATCAAGGTGAGGTGCTGTTCCTTGGTCTTGGTCCGCGCCGAGAGCGTGGAACGTTTCACAGCCTCGCCTCCAGCTTCCAGCACCTCCTTGGCCAGAGGAGATTCCGGCAACCGCAGCTCCTTGCCGTACAAGGTCCTCTTGGCGGCCCGGCTCAGAAACAGGGCCTGCTTGGCCCGTGTCATCCCCACGTAGAACAGGCGGCGTTCCTCGTCCTGGTCCTGGCGTTCTTGTTCCGGGCGTCCTTGGAACAGCCCCGGACCTGAGTAGGGCAAGATGCCGTCTTCCAAAGCGGGCAAAAATACAGCGGCGAACTCAAGGCCCTTGGCTGCATGCAATGACATTATTTGAATTTTTTCGCTCTTGGCGCTGACCATTTCCAACTCGCTCTGGAGATGAATCCAGTTCAGCAGCCCCTGCCACCCGCCGTGCTCCTTGTAGGCCTCGGCCAGGTGTTTGAAGGCCTTGCCTTGCCAAAACAAGCGGTCAAAAGGCGGCATCTCTTGCAGATACGCGGCCAATCCTTGTGGTCCCTTGACGATAATCGAATCCGGGCAGGAAAGCACGGGGTCCTCGTCGCCCTCCTGCTCCTGACCCAAGCCGATGCCCAGAAAACGGCCGGCAGCCTGGAGGATCATGGCCACGCGGGGTTCGGACCAAAAAGCTTCTTGCTCGGGCACGGCGCAGGGCAAGCCCATGCGCGTCAAGGTGGCGCGGATGGGCTCCATGAGCGCGCGGAAACGGACCAGCACCGCGATGTCGCCGGGACTCAACGCACCGCGCAGGTGCGCCATGTCCGGGTCATCTCCACTTTGGGAGCCGTCGGCCAGGGAATGGCTGGTGGAGCCGAGCAGGGTACGGGCTTGGTCAGCGATCCAAGCGGCCTCGCTCTGGACCGTGGGCGCGCTGAAATAGCGCAGTACACCGGGATCGGTGCCGTGGGCCACCAGGGATTCCCTGTCCGGCGAAGCGGAAAACAGGGACAAGGCCACATCAAGAATGGACTGGGCCGAGCGGTAGTTGGCGCTCAAGGTGAGCACGGCAAGCTCGGGCCATATCTCCCTGAGCGTGGCCAAGGGGTTGGTGAGCGCGCCACGAAATCCGTAAATGGACTGGTCAGGATCGCCTATGGCGAAAAAGCCTTCCCCGCCCTCGGGCACCAAGGCCTTGATGACTTCAAGCTGCAGGGGGGAGAGGTCCTGGACCTCGTCCACCAGGATTTGTGTGAAGGGGATGGTGTAGATCTCGGACTGGATCTGTTCCAGCCAAAATTCAAGCAAATCCGTGTAGTCGGCCAGGTTCCAGGATTCCTTGAGCTTGACGTAGGCATGGTAGGCCTGGGCGTGGCTATCCGGCTCCCGACGGCGTTCCCTGGCCAAGTTGAGTTCGTTCCAAGCCGTTTTCAGCTCCTGGGCCGAAAGGCCGGGATTGGCCTCGGAAAAAACTCGCCGTGAACCTTCCTCATTGAGGATCACCGGAGCCTCGGCGTAGGCCTGTTTCCAGTAGTCAAAGGCCAGGCCGTGCAGGGTGTCGGCGCGCGGTAAAGACGTTGACTCGCCAAACCTGTCTACCAGGCGCTCGTGTAGTTCCTTGGCCGCCTTGCGGGTAAAGGTCACGGCCAGAATGCGGCGGGGGTTTTCCCCCTTGTCCAGGAGCGCGGCCACGCGGCCGATGAGGGTGCGGGTTTTGCCCGTGCCCGGCCCGGCAATGACCAGCACCGGCCCGGGTCCGGCCGCGACCGCCTCGGCCTGTTTGGGGTTGAACTCGGCGAGTTCGTGCTCTGAAGATTCAGGAGCGGCTTCAGCAACGGGGCCAATCGCTGGAAACGGCGGCTCAGGTCTTGGAGATTGCGTTTTCTTGCTGGGCAGGCCCACCAAAGTGCGGCCCTGCTTGAGTTCCTGGCGTTCCTTATCCGAGAACACGCGGATCACGCCGAACTGTCCGTCAAAACCGGGTTCGCGGATGACCTCGTTCTTGCGCATCCGGCCCACGCCCTCGGCCAGGGGTGAGGAAACCTTGGCCAGGTCTTCCAGGGGCGCGTCGCGCAGTACGGTAAATTCGGAGCCAAAGGCGTGAATAAGTCTGGAATAAAAGGCTTTTACCTTTTTTGTGCCAGGCCCTGTGCCCACAATTTCGCTGGAGATTTCCGTCAGGGGAATCAGGGAGCTGAATCCAGGACGGTCCTGGGGCTGCACCGGCTCGTCCCGGTCGGCCAGGGCCAGGACCCGGTTGAGTACGCCGACCGTGAGGGGCTTTCCGCAGACCGGGCATATGCCGTTGCGGGCCAAGGTCTCACGCGGTTCCATGACCACGCCGCACTTGCGGTGCCCGTCCAGATGGTATTTTCCTTCCTCGGGAAAAAATTCCACGGTGCCCTGAAAGCGCTGGCCCAGGGCTTCGCCGCGCAAGCAGCGGTAGATGCCCTCATAGGACATCTCGCCACTGAACAGATTGACCTCGCGGCCCAGCTTTTCCCCGGAGTGGGCATCCGAATTGGAGATAAGGCGAAAGCGGTCCAGGGCCGACAGCATCCAGTTCATCTCCGGATCAGACGAAAGCCCGGTTTCCAAGGCGAAAATGTGGCGGCTCAGGTCGCCGAAACACTCCTCAATGGCGTCGAATCCGGACTTGGAGCCAAACAAGGAGAACCACGGGGTCCAGATATGGGCCGGGATCAAATAGGCCTGGGGGTGAGTCTCCAAAACCATTTCAAGGAGGTTGCGGGAGTCCAGGCCGAGAATGGGACGGCCGTCTGACACCAGGTTGCCCACTTGGGCCAACTTTTGGTTGAAGCGCTCGGCTGACTCAAAGTCTGGGAAATAGACCAGGTTATGCACCTTGCGCACCTTGCCGCCCCGTTTGTAAATGGAGCTGATCTCCCCTTGCAGGATAAAGCGGGTGGGTGAGCGTTCGGGCAGGCTGGAGTCGAGCCAATCCAGTTCATCGGCCAGGTTGTGGGGATCCTTGAGGACGTACATGCCGCTTTGTGGATCCTCGGTGAGCATGTCCTTGAGTTCCTGGAGCCACTCGGGATGGGTGATGTCGCCCGTGCCCAGGACGTCGATGCCCTTGACGTGGGCCCAGGCCGAGAGGTGGCGGGGAGCCAGGGCCTTGCTCGTGGCCCGGGAAAAGCGGGAGTGGATGTGCAGGTCCGCAATGAAGCGTTTCATATGCTCTATGGTGTTGGAAGGTGTTTTTTCGGGTGTAGCAAAAAGCAGGACCCGAGCCAATGATTGTCAAGGACGCTGCCAGGGGCTTCAGGCAGAGGCTTGACCGGCTTGCCAGAAACAGGTTTCTCGTTTTACGTGGGGGGTCCACTTTTTGAGGGGAGGAGTCACCATGAACTGGCGGCGCGGGATGTTGTGTATTGGTTTGGGGATGGTGTTGTGCGGAGCGGTTCCAGGGCTAGGCATTGGCCAAGCCGGGGATCTGGAGCTTCGCTACGAGTTGGTGCCGGGCGGGTTGTCTGAGGAGCCTGAGCCGGAACCCGAAACCAACGCCACGCAACCCGGCGAGATTGTGTTTGAGCTGGACCGGCCCGTAGGGGAGAATGGACAGGTGTCGGAGGCTGGCGAATATCGCCAATCTCCTGTTTTTACATTTGAATCTGACACTGTCGATACGCAAGAAGTCCAAGGGGAACCCGAGCCAGTTGCCGGACCGGAGCCCCTTGCTCCTGCCTCGCACCAAGAAGCTGACGCCGTGCCCTCGTCCTCCCCGGATGAAGGCGCCATGCCTCCGACCGTGGCCGAACCCGCGCCCCTTCAGATGAGTTCTTCGGATGGAGCGGTAGCCGTTGCAACGGATTCCGCCTCATTGGCGGGCTCGGCTCCGCCGCCCGTGGACGACCCCGATCCCTTGCGCCTATCCGCAACTTCAGGCGCGTCCGACGTGGACGTGGACTCGCCGAGCTTCAGCGCCCCGCCTCCTGTGGATGATCCTGATCCGCTGCAACCGTCCTCGGCGTCGAGCGCGGCTGATGTGCGCGGAGACTCGCCGGGGTTCAACGCCCCGCCGCTAGTGGACGACCCGGACCCGCTTGTGGTCCAAGACGCCCAAGGAGCGGCTCCTATACACGTCGCTGCCTTGGAACAACCCACCATTGTCTGGGAAGAGCCCTATACGCCCGAGGAAATCGAGCACTTCCTCAGCCTGGCCCTGTACAACCGCGACGAGCAGTACGCCCTGCGGCAGTCCGGAGCTTCGGCCCAAGACGCCAGGACCTTTGTGGTCACCCGCTGGGAAAAGGACATCCTGGTGGGCATAGCCGGTCAACCCAGTGAAGCTGACCGCGGCCTTATCGAGGCGGCCGTGGCCGAGCTGAATACGGTGCTGGCTGGAGTCAGCCCCTTTGAAATCCGCATGGACCAAGCCAATGCCGAACTCATGGTGCGCGTGATCGGCTCGCCGCCCACGGGAGGCATCACCGGCTACACGGACAAGCGCTACCATCGCGGGGACATCATCATTGGTTGCGACGTGATTCTCTATGGCCAGGGCGGCCTGGCACGGTCAACTGTGCAAAGGGAACTGCTGTATGCGCTGGGATTCATGGGCCTGGGCGCTCCTGGCGCGGATACGGTCATGACCGCACCGGATGGGCAGGCTCCGAGCGGACCATTGCCCGCCATGGATCGCAAGGCCCTGGAGATGTTGTATCGGCCGGACATGTTTTCCGGCATGGACCACGCCACGGCGCATACGGTCTTGTCCGAAGCCTTATAGCCGGAGCGCGGTCCAATATAACCTTTTACAAAGAGCCACACATGCGGGTGAAGCGGTCGCACTCCTGCCGGTTCACAAAAGGGCAGGGCTTTCTCGCAAACCAGCCCCGCGTGGGGCACCAGAACCTGTCCATGTAAGGTTGATTGCAGGCCTGGGAATCGAGCTTTCTGCGCCTGCGCGCGCCAAAGGAAATGTAGGGGCCGCTTGCCTGGACTTGCCACAGGGTCGTTTGCATGGTTCGCCTCCATTGACCGGCCGCGCGGGCCGGGCTGAGTCTCGCGAACTCCTTCACACCGAACCAAGTCAATGCCGCTTCAGCATACTGTAATTAATGCAAGGAGCGTGCAGAAACTGGGCATGTATTCTCCTTGCGCACAATATCCCCTGGACTTCTTCAAGCCAGGTATAACCCCCTCAAGTTATATAGTAATATGTAAGAACTAAAAGAAAAGCCGCAACCCAGCAAGATCGAAAAAAGAGATTGGCAGGGAAGTCAAGACGCTTTCCACCGGGCAGTCTTCTCTCGCAAGACACCCCGGCCAGATGGTCCTGCTTTTATTCTAGGCCGGCATCGGGCTGAATTGTTTCAAGAAGTTTAGGCGTCTTGCAATCCTGGACTAAGACCACCTTTGCCCAGGGCCATCGCTGTGGTATTTTGCTACACAGGGAAAAGTGAACCCAGTACAAAAATGCTTTTGGTTTCAGGCGAATCCGGCGTGAAAGAGCGAGTTAAGTTCGTCATCAGCGGTGTGTTGGCCATGCTCATCGCCCTGATTCTGGTGCCCAGCGCGGGCATCCTGGGGCTGTACCTGCACGCGTCCAAGGACCTGCCCGACTTCAAGGAAATCACGGACTACCGTCCATCCCTGGTGACCACGGTCTACGCCAGGAACGGCGACGTCATCGGGTATCTATACCGGGAAATGCGCTTCCTCGTGACCATGGACCAGGTGCCGGAGTATCTGCCTAAGGCCATCCTGGCCATTGAAGACAGCGGTTTTTACGAACACGAAGGCGTTGATTTCATGGCCATCATTCGGGCCACTCTGAAGAACTTCATGGCCGGCGACATTGTCCAGGGCGGCAGCACCATCACCCAACAACTGGTCAAACAACTCCTGCTCACCTCGGAGCGCGACTACCAGCGCAAGATCAAGGAAGCCATCCTGGCCTACCGCCTGGAAAACAATTTGGATAAAGACGAAATCCTGACCATCTACATGAATCAGGTGTTTTTCGGGGCAAACGCATATGGCGTGGAGGCTGCGGCCCGCACCTTTTTCGGCAAGCACGCCATGGAATTGACCCTGGCCGAAGCCGCGCTCATCGCGGGTTTGCCCAAAGCGCCGTCAGTATACAATCCCTATAACAGGCCCGAAGCAGCCAAGGCCCGGCAAGAGCAAGTGCTCAAGCAGATGCTCGAACTGGGCTGGATCACCCTGCAAGAGCACGAGCAGGCTGTTGGCCAAGACCTGCACTATCAGGAGATGGAAGACCCGTCCTGGGGTCAGGGCGCTTACTACCTCGAGGAAGTACGGCGCTGGCTGATCGAAAATCTCAATGAGCAGGACTTGGCCGCACAAGGGATCGAATTGGACGCTTACGGCGAGGACGCGGTGTACGAATGCGGGCTGCACGTGTACACGGCCATGGAGCCCGCGCACCAGGAAGCTGCCGAAGCCGCCTTGCGCCAAGGCCTTGAGGCGTCAACCCGGAGGCGTGGCTGGCGCGGTCCAGCAGCCCGGCTCGCGCCCCTGGAATATGCAACCTTTCTGGGCTCGCAAGATATCGTCCCCCAGGACTTGGAGCCGGGACAGTGGGTCAAGGCCCTTGTGGTCAATGTGTCCTCGGTCTCGGCAGAAGTACGCCTTGGCGAGTACCAGGGCCGGATCGGCCGGGAGACCTGGGAAGAGTTCCGGGGTTCGGTTGGACTGGAGCCCGGCGACGTGGTCTGGGCCTCGGTGCTTGAAAATGGTTCAGAGGGTGCCGGCGATGAGCAGGAGATGCTGTCCCTGTCGCTGGAACAATGGCCCCAAGTCCAGGGTGCATTGGTCTCCATGGAGCCGCCCACGGGCGATGTGGTGGCCTTGGTCGGCGGCTACAGCTTCCAGGCCAGCCAATTTAACCGGGCGACCCAGGCCCGGCGGCAACCCGGCTCCGCATTCAAACCCATTGTGTATTCCGCGGCTCTTGATGAGGGTTTTACTCCTGCCACAGTGATTTATGACACGCCCCTGACCATCGGTGATTGGAGTCCCAAGAACTACGGCGGTGAGTTCCACGGGCCCACCAGCTTCCGTTCCGCCCTGGTGAGGTCGCGCAATGTCGTTACCGTACGCATTGCACAACACATCGGCATTGACGCGGTCATTGAACGGGCCCAGGTCCTGGGCCTGGAACCCGATTTTCCGAGGGTGCTGCCCATTTGCCTGGGAGCCGAGGCCGTGCGGCCCATCAACCTGTGCCAGGCCTACTCGGCCTTTGCCCGCGACGGTTCCTATGTACGGCCGCGCTTTGTCCTGTCCGTGCGCAACGCCTGGGGCGAGGAAATTCTCTCTACGCAAACGGAGGCGGTTCCGGCCATATCCCCGGAAAACGCCTACGCCATGGTCAGGCTCCTGCAGCAGGTGGTGCAATTCGGTACCGGGCGAAAAGCACTGGCACTGGACAGGCCCGTGGCGGGCAAGACCGGCACGACCAACAACGAGGTGGATGCTTGGTTCATGGGCTTTTCCCCGTACCTATTGTCAGGGGTATACGTAGGTTTTGACCAGCTTACGCCCATGGGCAGAGGCGAGGCCGGGGCCGGCGCGGCTCTGCCCATCTGGTTGGACTACCGCATGGACGTGGAGGAACTGTATCCCGAACAGGACTGGGAAGCGCCCCCTGGAGTGGAATACGCCACAGTGAACGGCAGACGTATGCCCCACCCCCCGGTGGAAGAGGAAGTGAGCGTGGTGGGCAGTACAGACCAGGACTTTGACGACAGTCCGGAACAAGACGAATTACTGCTCGAGATGTTTTGACTGCCCCGGGACTAATCGTACACAGCCTGGATTTCCGCTTCATATTCGGGATACCAGGCTGCCCCGTCCACGCCCACGATGAAGAAATCCCAACTCCGGTAGTAGATCTGCACGCCCGTGACCTTGGCCGCACCGCTAAGGGCCTGGACCAAGGCTTCATAGATGCGCTCGTCATACCAGTCAGCCATGTCGGGCAGGGTGGGGAAGGCCGAAGATGAGGTCACTCCGTACAATGTGTGGTGAAAACCCTCGATTTGAACCGTGTAGTTCAGGGGGTCGCTGCGTGTCAGGCCGAAATGGCTTGTTTCGCGCATGAGCACGCGGCTGGGGTGCGCTTGGTGCCCCAAGCGCTCCACGTCCGGGCCCGAGCAATGGGTCACCGGCGCGAGAAAGCGGCTGTTGACCCAGCCCACTACGCCTTTGTACGCGATCTTTTTCCACATGTATTCGCCCACGAACGACATGTCATTGAGATCAACAACGCATTGGCCGTTATGGGGGATCTCCCCGACTTTGGGATAGGTGTGGCGCGGCCCCTGACGGATATTGAGTACATCGTCGGGCTCAACGTCCGTGACCTCGTAGCAGGCATAGATAATTTCCAGTGAATCCGGCGTGACTGCGGTCGCGTTTTGAGCTTGGCACAGAGAAGCATGCCAGACCAAGAACATAAAGGCCACAAGAGCGGACTCGCCTATAGAGCGCCAAGAGAGCTTTAGGGAATTATTCACTCGGTATTTCCCGCTAATAAAGGATTTTCGTGAGGTACACACCCCGTTCGATCCACAGGTCGTGGTAGGCGCGCCAGGCGTCTTCACTCTCCGCTGGTATGCGGTGGCGGATGCACACGGATTGGGGCTTGGCGAAACGGTTCCGGACTTCCTCGGCCAAGGCAAAGAGCCCGCCTTTGTCCAGGGTGTCCACTTCCAGCACATGGTCGAAATACTCGGTTTGGCGGGGCAACATGGACATGGAGCGAATGAAGCGGTTGTTGTCCAGTTGTTCCGCACGCATGACCCGGAAGTTGCACTGTTCGTGCACCCGGTAATAATAGTGCTTTTCCGGCACAAAGCAGATTTTTTCCGGCCCGGCCAGTTCCGCCATGGGCAAGTACAGGGACAAATCGCCGGCAGCGCGGAAATAGTTGGAGCTGACCGGGTCGCGAAAAGTGTCGTCGCTGAGCAGGCTGAACAAGTAAGCCTTGAACGATCTGAGCTGGGAAAAACACCAGAGCTGGTGCCTGATGGGTACGCCCTCAACGGGATCGCGGCCAATGGAGTGGTCCTGGCCCTGGATATCCTCGTCCGTGTAGACAATATCGTAACCTGCCTGGTGGCGGTCCCAAAGGGCTTGCAGGGCGCCGTCCAGGAGCAGGTCATCCCCGTCCACGATGGCCACCACGTCCGAGGGCTTGAGCTCCAGTGAACGCAAGGCGGCCAGGGTGTTGCCCATGAGGTATTGGCGGTCCCCTCCCTGGCGCAGGGTGAACCGGGAATCCCGTAAAAAGGGCTCGACTTTGTCCGCCGTGCCGTCCGTGGAGCCGTCGTCCGCCACCAGGGCGGTCCAATGGGTAAAGGATTGCTGTTCAATGGAGGCCAAGCATTCGCCGATGTACTCTTCGCAATTGTAGCAAGGAATGACCAGCTTCAGGCTGGAGGGTTTAAGAAGATCAGCGTGATGGGCAAGGGGTTCGATCATGATGGCCTCGGGATCAACCCTTCTCCTTGAACAAGGTTTGCAGTTCAGAAAACACGTGGTCCACGGTCAGCCCCTTGAGGCAGGCAAAATCATTCATGCAAGACGAGGAGTAAGGACCGAGTTTGCCCAGGCCGGTTTGGCGTCCCTGGCAAGGGCGGCACTCCATGTCCAGGGACAGGGCGCGCACATTGTCGCGGCGGGGCTGGTTTCTGCGTTCAGACGAGGGGCCGAACAAGATCAGGGTAGGCGCGCCCACGGCGGCGGCCATGTGGGCCAAGCCGCAGTCATTGGCCAGAACGGCCTTGGCCGCGCGCAGCACCTGGGCAGCCTGCCCCAGTTCTAAATCCGTGGCGAATTGGGCGTTGGATGCGGTAATGGGCGTCAGGCCCTGAGTCTCAGCGTAAATGGCCAAATCCTGGTCCAGGCACAGCACCAAGGGATTGTCGAGCCGCGTCAGAAGCTCGTTCATGTGCGGCCAACGTTTGGGCTCCCAACCAGGCTTTGATCCCGGACAGACCACAACGCGGCCAAGCAGGGAATCGTCAACTTCAACGGAATGACCACCCACGAAAGTAGCAGCGGGATCCGAAGCCATTCCGGTCACGTTGCGCAAAAAGGCTCCGTACAGCCCGGATTCGCTGAGGTCGACCCCAACGCGGTAGGGGCTGAAAAACGCGTCCGAAGGGCTGAGGAGGTTTCGGTTCTCCAGGTTCAGCACGAGATCCGCGACTACCTCGTGGGCATCAGCCGGGTCCACCACAATCAGGCCGGGCAGCATGGCGTCCTCGAACAAGGCGGCCAAGCTGGAACCGTCTGAATCCGAAGCAGGGGCGAAATAGGTGGCCATGCCGTTTTCTACGCAAGCGGTGAGCACGGGCGTGGCCTGGATCACGTTGCCGATGCCGCCGCAAATGGTGATCAGTATCGAGGATATTTCCGAGGGCAAGGGCAGGGGCGGCAAGTCAATGGAAACGGGACCGCGTTGCGAGATTTCGGTGAAGCTGGTCCTCCCGGCCAAACGCAGGAAGGTGTAGTAGGTCTCATAGCCCCAGGCGGCCTCGGTGTTGCGTACTAGATACAATGGGCCGGTGTCGTGGGCGCTGATGAGGGTTTTCCAGTTGGCCATGTCGTGCCGGGCAGGGGTCAGGTTGCCGTGATTAAAAGGGGTCAGGGCCAAGCCCGAAATATCGGCCAGGGCCTCGGCCTCGTCTTGGGGCAGAGCGGCTTCCACTGGCCCCTTGGCCGCATCTTCCTTGAGGAGTTGATGCAGCCAGTCAGCTTGAGCCAAGCCGGGTTCAGGCAAGATGTACAAAGCGCCTTGAGAGGTGTGGTTCATGGTCGTTCCGTGGACGAGGAAGTGAGCAGGTCCATGCGCGTTTGGCCGAGTTGGTCGCAGGGAGCGCACCTGCCGAATTCAGGGCACAGACTGAGCAACTCCTCGGCGTCAGTATGGGTGGGTATGGGGGTGGGGGCAGAGCCGGTAAGAAAGTTGCTTAACGGGTCCTTGGCGCGCATGAGTTTGGATACGCACTGGTAGCGCGCGCCGTCAGGGCCGATAAGGATGATCTTGCGGCGGCAGAGCGCGGGCCGTGCCGTAGCCTGTCCGGAACCGGCAAAGCCCCTCTGGTCGGGATCCAGGTCCAGGATCAGGTTGCGGTCAGCGAACCAAGCCAAGTCCTCGGCTAAAAAGTCGGTACTTTCCAGGGCTTCGATGGCGTGGGTAGTGTGGCTCAAGTGGAGCGAGGCCTCTATGGCCCCAATGTTAGCGAGAAAACGTTCTCTGTCCGCGTTTTGGCCGGGATGCCAACTCACGTAAAAATGCACGGGTCGGGTCAGGGAAGATAGCCGTTTGGCCAGATCAAGGCAAAGATTGGTATATACTCGGACCTTGAGTTGGGGGTCAATCATGTTGCACAGGGCTTCGAGCCCCTTGTAAAGAAAGGGCTCGCCTCCGGTGAGCACCACGTGGCGGCCCGCGCGGTTGATGGCCTGGGCCCAGGCCTCGGGCTCCACGCGAGGGTAGTCCTTGACCGTGGGTCCCATTTCCTCGTTGACGCAGTAAGCGCAGGCAAGGTTGCAGCGCAGCACGGGATAGATGCGCAGGTGTCCGTCGAATGTGGCGGGATTGCTGAAAGAGGAACTAATGGAGAGCTCCTGATCTGTGAGGAACGCATCCAAATTCGTTTTCGGCGCAAGCAAGGAGTATTGGTGAGGATCGAGCCGTTTACCCATGGAAACTCCAAGCAGTTCCGCGCCAGGAAAACTTGGATAGGATAAACCGGCGCTTGGGGAAAGCACGGCCAAGTGGACAAGACAACGGAACATGAAGCATGGGAGTCATTTGGTTTTGCATAGTACTGGAAAAAAAAGGCTCAAGCAACGCAGCGTTGCGTCGCGTTTTTGAACGCCATAAACGGGTGAGTCCATGTT
>QZKZ01000270.1 GCA_004796465.1 Desulfovibrio sp. | reverse complement strand
GTCCATGGCTGCTTGGGCCTGGGACAGGGAGGCGAATGCACCGATTTGCACCCGGTAGATCCAGCGTTCACCGATCATGACCTGGACGATACGGGCGTGGGTGTAGTCCTGGCTGATCAGGGTCTCGTAGAATTGCCTTGCCCGTTCCTGGTCTTCCAGTGCAATGACCTGGATGTAAAAGGTCCCGGCAATGTCGTTGGCCGGAGCGGGCGGCGGTGCGGGCACATCCCCCACCACTTCGATTCGCACGGGCGTGGGACCGGCATGGGTGATCACCAGGGCTTGGGCCGCGGCGAATGACACGTCGATGATCCGGCCAGGCGCAAATGGCCCCCGGTCGTTGATGCGCACTTCCACGGAGCGGCCCGTGTCCAGGCGGGTCACCAATACCCGGGTGCCAAAGGGCAGGTATTTGTGGGCTGCGGTAAACGCGTTCATGTCAAAAAGTTCACCGCTTGCCGTGGGCTTGCCGTGGTATTCCTGGCCGTACCAAACGCACAGGCCCTCTTCGGTAAAGGAAAGGGCAGCGCTGGTCGCGTCCTGGGACCAAGCGGTTGGAGCGATGACCAAGCTGAAGAGACAGGCAAGACAGGCTATTCGGTACACCATGGTTCTCTCGGAGTGTTGGGGTAAACCCTGCGGGTCATATCTACCGGCCCTCTATCTGTATAGCACGGCATGGCTGTAACGCAAGCCGGAACAGGGATTGGAAATGCAGGAAAAAGCCGGGAAAACCCAGGAAAAGACGGGTTGCTTGCTTGACATGGTTTGGAAATGGCTGCTATTGAATCCGTCTGTTTTTTCGTAGGCGCGTAGCTCAGGGGGAGAGCACTTGCTTGACGCGCAAGGGGTCAGGAGTTCAAATCTCCTCGCGCCTACCATTATGTAAAGGGATTGTGGGAGGCTTCGGCCTCCCGCTGCTTTCTTTCGGCAGGAAACGTAGCAAGGGGAAACCGGTCATGAATGTGGCCATTGAGGACGCCGAGATCCAGGTAGAATCTGGAGTCTCGTGTGCGGTCGCGCTCAAGGAAGCGCTGTCGGGCAAGAAGTTCAAGAAGACCCTGGCCTGCCGTTGCGGCGGCAACGGCGAGGGGCAGGTGCTTGATCTGTCTTCGCCCGTGCCCGAGGACTGCGCCAGCCTCTCTCCCATCTATGCGGACACTCCCGAGGGCCTTGACCTGCTGCGGCACTCCACGGCCCATATCATGGCCGCGGCTGTGAAGCGGCTGTTTCCTTCGGTTAAGGTGACCATTGGCCCGTCCATTGAGAACGGGTTTTACTACGATTTTGACTTTGAGCGCTCCTTTACGCCCGAAGACCTGGAAGCCATCGAGGCTGAGATGAAGGCCATTGTGGCCCAGGACCAGCCCTTTGAGCGCAAGGTCCTGTCCAAGGCCGAGGCCGTTGATATGTTCTCGGCCATGGGTGAGAGCTACAAGGCCGAGATCATGGAGGACTTGGGCGAGGAAACTTTCTCCGTTTACACCAACGGCGACTTCGTTGACTTGTGCCGGGGACCGCATATCCCCAGCACGGGTGCGCTCAAGGCCTTCAAGCTGACCAGCGTGGCCGGAGCCTACTGGCGTGGTGACGAAAATAAGCCCATGCTGCAGCGCATCTACGGCACCGCCTTTGGCGATCCCAAGGCGCTCAAGCAATACCTGGCCCGCTTGGAAGAAGCGCGCAAGCGCGACCACCGCAAGCTGGGCACCCAACTCGACCTGTTCAGCTTCCATGAGGAAGCAGGGCCGGGCATGGCGGTGTGGCACCCCAAGGGCATGCTGGTGCGCACCATTCTCGAAGATTTCGAACGCAAGGAGCACCTCAAGCGCGGCTACGACATCGTGCAGGGCCCGATCCTGCTCAAGCGCGAGCTGTGGGAGCAGTCCGGCCACTACGACAACTACCGCGAAAACATGTATTTCACGGATATCGACGAGCAGGGCTATGGGGTCAAACCCATGAACTGTTTGTCGCATATGCTGATCTTCAAGTCCCGGGTTCGCAGCTACCGCGACTTGCCCATGCGCTACTTTGAGCTGGGCGTGGTGCACCGCCACGAGAAGTCGGGTGTGCTGCACGGACTTCTGCGCGTGCGCCAGTTCACACAGGACGACGCCCATATCCTGTGCCGTCCGGACCAGCTCCAGGACGAGATCACCGGCGTGGTGCGTTTTGTCCAGGACATCATGGATCTGTTCGGCTTTGAGTACGAGTTGGAGATCTCCACCCGTCCCGACAAGTCCATTGGCTCGGATGAGGATTGGGACCGGGCCACTGACGCGCTCAAGAACGCCTTGGACGCCATTGGCCTGCCCTATGAGATCAATGAAGGGGACGGCGCGTTCTACGGGCCCAAGATCGACATCAAGCTCAAGGACGCCTTGGAAAGACGCTGGCAATGCGCCACCATACAGTGCGATTTTACCTTGCCCGAGCGCTTTGACCTGTATTACATAGGCCAAGACGGCGAAAGACACCGTCCGGTCATGTTGCACCGGGTGGTGCTCGGCGCGGTGGAACGCTTCCTGGGAGTGCTCATCGAGCACTACGCCGGAGCGTTTCCTGTTTGGCTTGCCCCGGTGCAGGCCAGGCTGTTGACCGTGACCGACGCCCAGAACGAGTTCGTGGAAAAGGTCCTTGCCGAACTCAAGTCCTACGGCGTACGAGCCGAAGCGGACCTGCGCAATGAAAAACTGGGTTACAAGGTCCGCGAGGCGCAATTGGAAAAAATCCCCTACATTTTGGTTGTGGGGGACAAGGAAGTAGAGGCCGAGAGCGTGAACGTGCGTTTGCGCAACGGAGACAACAGGGGCGTGAAGACCCCGAGGGAAACGGCCGAGATGATCCTGGCCGAAAGCCGGGAGCCCTTTGAACGAGGAGGAATGAGCTATAGCTTCGACTACGCATGCAAGGTGTAACCACCAGATTAGAGCCCGCCAGGTGCGGGTCATTGGCGAGGAAGGAGACCAGTTGGGCATCCTTGCCAAGGACGAAGCCATCCGTGCGGCCCAAGAAAAGGGCCTTGATCTTGTGGAAGTTGCCCCCAACGCGGATCCGCCCGTATGCCGGATCATGGACTTTGGGAAGTATAAATACCAGCAGCAGAAAAAGCAGCAGGAAGCCCGGAAACGCCAGACCGTCATCCAGATCAAGGAGATCAAGGTCCGTCCCAAGACCGATGAGCACGATTTCCAGACCAAGCTGCGGCACATACGGCGATTTCTTGATGGCGGGGACCGGGTCAAGGTCACGGTGTTTTTCCGGGGCCGCGAGATCGTGCACAAGGATCGCGGCCTGAGCATGCTGCACCGCGTTATCGAAGAGACCGAGGACATCGCCAAGGTCGAGCAGGAACCCCGCTCCGAAGGGCGGACCATGAACATGTTCCTGACCCCTATAGCTAAAAAGGTATAGATGTTTTAGATAGTTCGGCCTGCTACCAAGGCGGGCCTTGCATAAGGAGCAAAGATCATGAGCAAGATGAAAAGCAGACGAGGCGCGGCCAAGCGCTTTAAGGCCACGGGCAGCGGCAAGATCAAGCGCCGCCGTCAGAACTTGCGCCACATCCTGACCAAGAAGAACGCCAAGCGCAAAAGAAGGCTGGGCCAATCCACCCTGGTGGACAGCGCCAATGAGAAGGCTGTGCGGCGCATGCTGCCGTACCTCTAAACAACAAGACAGTATTGTCGTGAACCCGTTGCCTGGGAGTGCCTGTCCAGCAACGGTGATAAGGAGCACATCATGCGTGTGAAACGAGGCAAAACCGCCCACAGGCGGCATAAAAAGTATTTGAAGATGGCCAAGGGCTATCGCGGAGGCCGGAGCAAACTTTACCGTACCGCGAGAGAGGCCGTGGAGCGCGGGCTGCAGCACGCCTACATTGGCCGCAAGCAACGCAAGCGCGAATTCCGCAAACTCTGGATCATGCGTATCAATGCCGGCGCCCGCGAGCACGGCATATCCTATAGCCGTTTCATGCAGGGCCTGAATCTGGCCGGAATCGAACTCAACCGCAAGGTCCTGGCCGACCTGGCGGTGCGCGAGAGGGACAGCTTCGCCAAGCTGGTCCAAATGGCCAAAGACAAGCTGGCCTAACCGCCATGAGCGCGTCCGAACCCTTCCCGCTCATTTCCGAGCTCAAGAGTCTGGCAGCGGAGTTCACCCGGGATCTCGACCAGGTCACTGACCTGGCGGACCTGGAGGAACGCCGCGTGGCCTTTTTAGGCCGCAAGGGGCGTTTGGCCCAGATCATGTCCCAACTGCCGTCCCTGGACCCGGCCATGCGGCCCGAGGCCGGGAAAGTGGCCAACGAGGTCAAGGGCGAACTGGGGGCTCTTTTTGACGAGCGCCAGGCCCAACTCATGGGCGCGGAAGCGGGCAAGGAATTGGCCGATTTCGATCCCAGCCTGCCGGGCCGCGAACCGTGGCTGGGCGCAACCCATCCCGTGACCCTGGTCACCGAGGAAATCTGCGCCATCTTTGAGAACCTTGGCTACGAGATCGTGACCGGGCCGGAGGTGGAAAACGATTTCCACAACTTCGAGGCCCTGAACATGCCGCCGGGACACCCCGCGCGGGACATGCAGGACACGCTCTACGTCACGGACTCGATTTTGCTGCGCACCCACACTTCGCCCCTGCAGATCCGGACCATGCTCAGGCGCGAGCCGCCCGTGGCTGCCATCGCCCCGGGCAAGGTCTACCGCCGCGACTCGGACCTGACCCATACACCCATGTTCAACCAGGTCGAGGGTCTGCTCGTGGACACCCATGTGACCATGGCCGATTTACGCGGCACCCTGACTCACTTCGTGCAGCTCGTGTTCGGGCCCGAGACCCGGGTCAGATTCCGGCCCAGCTTTTTCCCCTTTACCGAGCCCAGCGCGGAAGTGGACATCTCCTGCGTCATGTGCGGGGGCACCGGCTTTGTGGACGGGGCCATGTGCCGGGTCTGCAAGCAGACGGGCTGGGTGGAAATCTTGGGCTGCGGCATGGTCGACCCCGAGGTGTTCCGGTCCGTGGGCTATGATTCGGAAAAGTATACGGGTTTCGCCTTTGGTTTGGGCGTGGAGCGGGTGGCCATGCTCAAGTACGGCATTGGCGACCTGCGCATGTTCTTCGAGAACGATATCCGCTTTATCCAACAGTTTACCTAGACCTCCGGTCCGCGTTTGGCGGGCCGGGGGTCGGTTGTGACTCTCCCCGCGAAAAACGCGGGGCAGGGTGGGTTGAGGTGCGTCCGAAACAACGCGCTGACTGGCCGATAAGAAAGGCCGCATTAGGGAGAACAGCATGCTGCTCAGTCTCAATTGGCTCAAGGAAATGGTGGATTTTCAGGGCTCTGTCCAAGAGCTGGCTGACCGTTTGACCATGGTCGGTCTGGAAATCGAGGAGATCATCCATCCTTTTGAGCACTTGGACGGTGTGGTGGTGGGCCATGTGCTGGAATGTTCCCAGCATCCCCAGGCTGACAAGCTGTCCCTGTGCAGTGTTGACGTGGGCGAGGACGAGCCCCTGCCCATCGTGTGCGGCGCGCCCAACGTGGCCCAGGGTCAAAAAGTGGCCGTGGCCAAGGTCGGCACCGAACTTGGTGAGGACTTTGTGATCAAAAAGGCCAAGCTGCGCGGCGAAGTATCCATGGGCATGATCTGCGCCGAGGATGAGCTGGGCCTGGGCGAGGACCATGCCGGCATCATGATTCTTGACTCAAACTTGGCCGTGGGCACGCCCATTACCGAGGCCCTGAACCTGGACACCGTGGTCTTCGACGTGGGCGTGACTCCCAACCGGACCGACTGCTTGAGCGTGCTCGGCTTGGCCCGGGAAGTGGCCATCGCCTTTGACCTGCCCCTGACCTTGCCCACCTTTGAGGCCCAAGGGGAAGGTCCGGATGCCTCGGAGCAGATCGCCATTGAAATTCCCGAGCCTGAATTGTGTCCTGTGTATCAAGGCCGGATCATAGAAAATATCGAGATCAAGACCAGCCCGGCCTGGATGCGGTATCGCCTCATCGCCGTGGGCCAGCGGCCCATCAACAACATCGTGGACACGACCAACTACGTCATGTTCGAGCTGGGCCAGCCCTTGCACGCCTTTGACCTCGACCTCATCGAAGGGGGCAAGATTCGTGTGGCCCGGGCCGAGGAAGGCTCAACCTTCACGACCCTCGACAACCACGAAAGAAAGCTCACCAGCGAGGACCTGCTCATTTGGGACGGGAAAAAGCCGGTGGGTCTGGCCGGGGTCATGGGTGGAGCCAATTCCGAGATCCATGACCAGAGCCGGCACGTTTTGCTTGAGGCCGCGGTTTTCAGGCCCTTGAGCGTGCGCAAAACCTCCAAGCGCTTGGCTTTGCCCAGCGAGGCGGCGTATCGGTTGGAGCGGGGCGTGGACCAACCCGGTTCGCTCATAGCCATTAACCGTGCGTCCCAACTCATCGCTGAACTGGGTGGGGGACGACTCAGGACCGGCGTGGCCAAGGGCGAACCCCTGCCGTGGAAGAACCGGATCATTGCTTTTCGCCCGGCGCGGGCCACGTTTCTGCTCGGCGTGGACCTGAGCGAGGAGTTCTGCCGCAAGACCCTGACCAACATGGGCTGCCATATCGATGAAAGCAGCGGCGAGACCTGGCAGGTCACGGCCCCGAGTTGGCGCCTCGATTTGGAGCGGGAAGTGGACATCATCGAGGAACTGGGCCGCATGTACGGCATGGACCGCATCGAACCGACCCTGCCGCGCATTGCCGTGCCCATTGGCCGGGGCGAGGATGAACACTCCCAATATTATTTCTGGAAGCGGGTCAAGGTCTGGGCGCGTGGCGCGGGCCTGAGCGAGGCTGTGAACTACAGCTTTGTGGGCGACACGGACCTGGACCACCTGGGCTTGCCTCGGGAAGAGCGCATCCCGGTCATGAACCCGCTCAGCGAGGACCAGAACGTGCTGCGCACCATGCTTGCGCCCGGCCTGCTCAACACCCTGCGCCACAACCTGGCCCAGGGCAATGACCGGTTGCGCATCGTGGAATTGGCACACGTGTTTTGGGCGGATTCCCGGTCCGAGACCACGGCCCAGGAGCCCAGCCGCCTGGGACTGCTCCTGCACGGCGGCCGCCACGGCGACAGTTGGCCCCACCCCCAGGAAGACGCTGATTACCTCGACCTCAAGGGCTTGGTCGAGCACCTCATGGACTTCTTGCAACTGGACGGGCTGGAGTTTGCACTAGCCGAGGAGAACCACTGGCTCGCACCCCGCGTGGAAGTGAGCTTGGCCGGGCAATCCCTGGGCTATCTGGGCCGGGTCAAGCCCGAGATCGCGGACCGCCACCACGCGCGCAAGCCCGTGTGGATCAGCGAACTGGATCTGGACCTGCTCAAGGACGAATACGCCAAGCAGGTGATCGCCTTCAGCGACCTGCCTAAATTTCCGCCTTCGCGGCGCGACATCACGGTTATCGCGCCCCAGGGACTGCCCGTGGGCGACGTACTGGCCTGCATCCGCTCCCAGACCATCAAGATCCTGGAAAGCGTGTTCTTGGCCGACGTGTTTATACCGCCCATGAACGACGGCCAAGAGCCCGTGCGCAACTTGACCTTTCGGTTGACCTTTCGCCATGGGACGCGGACCCTGAAGGACAAGGAAGTGGACAAGGAAATGGCAAACGTGGCAAAAGCCTTGAAGAAAGCTCTGCCCGTGACCATGTAAGCGATCCATTCAGGCATCGCGCTCAGCAGGGCTCAGGACAGCACCATGTCGGCCAAGACCTATCGCATCGGCGAAGCAGCCAAACTGCTCAAGCTCAAGACCTACGTGCTCCGGTTCTGGGAGAGCGAGTTCGACCAGCTCAATCCCCGCCGCTCGGAAAAGGGCCAGCGGCTCTATACAGACGTGGACATTGAGCTCCTGCGCCGCATCCAGCACCTGCTCCACGAGCGGGGCCTGACCATTGACGGCGCCAAACGCGAGTTGGCCGCAAGCACGCCCACAGCCGACACCAGCGTGCTCGGCGAGGTCATCGGCGAGTTGGAATCCATCCGCAACATGCTTAAGGACTCCCTGGAGTAGGGTAGGGGAAGATATGCGAGTGCTTGTGGCGGCCATCCTTGCCGCGCTTCTCGCCATGCTTCTCGTGGGCTGTTGACCGTGCCCCACACCTCCCGTGCAGGAGGGCTACTTGCTTAAGTCCACTTCTCCGGTCTCATTCCAATATTATTAAAATGTTGCGTCTTGCTGCCCGGCAAGAAAAAAACGATTCACACCGCGCCCCAGGCCAGGTAAGAGATTCGTGCGCCCGGCAAGAGGGGCTGTTGTTTTGTGTACTCCCTGTCCATCCCTTTGCCGGGAATCATCGGTAACACGAGGGAATCATGTCCAATCCGGTTATTTTATCGCCGTCCCTGCTGTCGTCGGATTTCGGCCGCTTGGCCGAGGAACTGGCCGCCTTGGAGGCTGCCGGGCTCAAGTGGGTGCACTGGGATGTCATGGACGGGCATTTCGTGCCCAACATCACCTTTGGCCCGCCTGTGATCAAAAGTTTGCGCGAGCGCAGCAAGCTCTTTTTCGACGTGCACCTCATGATCGAAAAGCCTGAACGCTATTTGGCCGAGTTCGTGGACGCGGGCGCGGACATGCTCGGCGTGCATGCCGAAGCCAGCGTGCACCTCGAACGCACGGTGAGCGAGATTAAGCGGCTGGGAGCCAAGGCCTGCGTGACGCTCAATCCGCACACCCCCTTGTCCATGGTCGAGTACCTGCTGCCTGATCTGGACATGGTGCTGATCATGAGCGTGAACCCGGGATTCGGCGGCCAGAAGTTCTTGGACTTCACCATGGACAAGATCGAGCAGTTGGCGGCCATGAAGGCTGGGGTCAATCCGTCCATGCACATCCAGGTGGACGGCGGCGTGACTCCGGACAACATTGCCGAACTCACGCGGCGCGGCGCTGATGTGTTCGTGTCCGGATCCGCGTTTTTCAACTATCCGCCCTATGACCAGCGGCTCAAGACCTTTATGGACGCAGCCCAGGATTAGTACGAATAAATGCCCAATGCCGCCCGCTCAGCGCGGGAATTGGATAGAGGATGGCCCGGCCCACGTTACCCACAAGAGGCCGGGCGCAATTGCCGCACTCTCACCTCCCACAAGGAGACGCACGATGCCGTCCAGGAAAGTACTTGCCGATGCTGTCCGTTGCCTGAGCATGGACGCCGTACAAAAGGCCAATTCCGGCCACCCCGGCGCGCCCATGGGCATGGCCGACATGGCCGAGGTGCTGTGGAACGATTTCATGACCCACAACCCCGCCAACCCCCAGTGGATGTACCGTGACCGTTTTGTCCTGTCCAACGGCCACGCCTCCATGCTCATCTACTCCATGCTGCATCTCACGGGGTATGACCTGACCATTGATGATATCAAGAATTTTCGCCAGCTCCATTCCAAGACAGCGGGCCACCCCGAATACATGGAATGCCCTGGCGTGGAGACCACCACCGGCCCCCTGGGCCAAGGCATCGCCAACGGCGTGGGCATGGCCCTGGCCGAAAAGATGCTGGCCGAGCAGTTCAACCGGGACGAGTTCAAGGTCATTGACCACTTCACCTATGTGTTCCTGGGCGACGGCTGCATGATGGAAGGTATTTCCCACGAGGCCTGCTCCTACGCGGGGGCGCTGGAGTTGGGCAAGCTCATCGCCCTGTACGACGACAACGGCATCTCCATTGACGGCGAGGTCGAGGGCTGGTTCGTGGACGACACGGCCAAGCGTTTCGAGGCCTACAACTGGCATGTGATCGACAACGTGGATGGCCACGATCCCGAGGCGGTCAAGGCGGCCATAGAAGCGGCCAGGGCCGAGACCAGCAAGCCCAGCCTGATCTGCTGCAAGACCCACATTGCCTACGGCTCGCCCAACAAGCAGGACAGCTCCAAGAGCCACGGTGCTCCCTTGGGCGATGAAGAAATCGCCTTGGTGCGCGAAAAGCTGGGCTGGGAGCACCCGCCCTTTGAGATTCCCACTGAAGTGTACGAAGGATTTGACGCCCGCCAAAAGGGCTCTGCCGCTGAGACCGCTTGGAACGACATGTTCACGGCCTATGGCGCGAAATATCCCGAACTGGCCGCGGATTTGACCCGGCGCATGAACCGCGACCTGCCCGAAGATTTTGAAGCCACCTGCGAGGCCCTGTTCGCGGATCTCAATGACAAGAAGCAAGACTTGGCCACGCGCAAGGCCAATGTGGCCGTGCTCGAAGGCCTGGCTTCGGCCCTGCCCGAGCTGCTGGGCGGCTCCGCCGACCTGACCGGCTCCAACGGCTGCTGGTGGTCCGGGTCCAAGAG
>QZKZ01000425.1 GCA_004796465.1 Desulfovibrio sp. | reverse complement strand
GTCCTTGTTGGGCGTGAAGTGGTCCATGACCAGGGCCACCTTGTCCTTGTCAAAGACCTGGGACGCGCCCATGGCCCTAAAGGACTTGATGGCCAGGGGTGCGGTGATGTCGTTGGCCAGGACCATGGACATCTCGCACTGGACGATTTGCCCGGCTTCCTTGACCTCCTCCGAAGTGTGCAACTGGAGGATCTTCTGGGCTAAAGTGTGTCGCATTTTCTGTCTTCCTCCATTTTGGCCAAGCGGTTCATGGCGTTGAGATAGGCCTTGGCGCTGGCCACGATGATGTCGGGATCGGCTCCCCGGCCTACGGCGGAACGGCAGCCGTCGCCGTCTTCCATGCGCACGGTCACCTCTCCTTGCGCGTCCGTGCCGTGGGTCACGGCGTTGACCAGGTAGCTCTTCAATTTGGGTTTGCGGCCCACCACGTCGCTGATGGCGTTGAACACGGCGTCCACAGGGCCCACGCCAAAGGTGGCGTGTTTCTTTTCCTCGCCGTCCACTTCCATGACAATGGCGGCCGTGGGCGGCACGCCAGTGTTGCCGCTCTGCACGCTCAAGTTGACCAGCTTGAAGTGGTCGGGAATGCGGAACACTTCTTCCAAAATGACCGCCTCAATATCCTCGTCAAAGATCTGGGTCTTTTTGTCGGCCAAGGCCTTGACCGCGGCGAACACCAACTGCAAGTGCTCGTCATCCAAGCGGTAACCCAGTTCCTCGATCTTCTTTTGCAAGGCGTGGCTGCCCGAGTGTTTGCCCAGGACCAACTCGGAGTGGGTGCGGCCGATGGACTCGGGAGTCATGATCTCGTAGGTGCGGCGGTCCTTGAGCATGCCGTCCTGGTGGATGCCGGATTCGTGGGCGAATGCATTGGCCCCGATAATCGCTTTGTAGGGCGGAATGGGCTGGCCAATGATCATGGACAGCAAGCGGCAGGTGGGAAAGATCTGCTCCGTTTCAATGGAGGTTTCCAACTCATAGTAGTTGGCCCGGGTGCGCAGGCTCATGACCAGTTCTTCCACGGACGCGTTGCCCGCGCGCTCGCCAATGCCGCTCACGGTCACCTCGGCTTGGCGCGCTCCGTTCTTGAGCGCGGCCAGGGTGTTGGCCACGGCCAAACCCAGGTCGTTGTGGCAATGCACGCTGAATACGGCCCGGTCACTGTTGGGCACCGTGTCGATGAGATATTTGATCAGATCGCCATACTCGTCGGGCTGGGCATAGCCCACGGTGTCAGGGATATTGATGGTGGTCGCGCCGGCGGTGATGGCGACTTCGGTCACCTTGGCCAGGAAATCCCAGTCCGAACGCGAAGCGTCCTCGGCTGAGAACTCCACATTGGGCGTATACTGGGCCGCGTGGTGCACGGCTTTTTCCGTCATGGCCAGGACCTGGTCCGGCTCTTTGCCCAGCTTGTATTTCATGTGCAGGGGAGAGGTGGCCAAAAAGGTGTGGATTCGAGGATTTTTCGCGCCCTTGATGGCGTCCCAGGCCCGGTCGATATCCTTGGTCAGGGCGCGGCAGAGCCCGGCCACTTGGCAGTTGTCCACTGCCGTGGAGATGGCTTGCACCGCTTCGAAATCGCCCTGGCTCGCGGCCGGGAATCCGGCCTCGATAATGTCCACGCCGAGGCGCTCCAACTGCCGGGCCAAGCGGATTTTTTCCCGTTGGTTCATGGTTGCGCCTGGCGATTGTTCGCCGTCGCGCAAAGTCGTGTCAAAAATATAAATTTTATCAGCCATTTCCTATTCCTCCACCCGCGAATTTTTTCACGGTCTCAGGTCCCTGTACATGAGCCTTTTCAGGTCCATACCGGGCCGGCGCAAAAGATTCAACGCACGGCCCGTGGTATTCTTGTCGGGTATTCAGGGCGAAATACCGCCCATTATGGAAGGAAAACACATATCACGAGAGTCGGGACGACCCTCGTAGGAAGAGGCTGCTCAGCACGCTGGAACGGCAAAAAGCCGCAAAGCGTTGGATGGGTATGGCTGTGTGCGTTGTCATCATCAAGAGCCGAAAAGCTTTCATGCGCTGTAGAGCGCCAAGTCAAGTTGTCTAGTCCATTTGACCTGCTTTGGCAAGCCCCTTGGGCCAATGGCGCGCTAAAAAGCCGGTCAGGGACGGGCAAATGCGCACGAGGTCGCGGGCCATGTCATCGAGATCTTCGCAGAGCACGGCCTTGAGCCCCACTTCCTTGGCCCGGCCCACATGGGCGCGGGAGTCGTCGATGAACGCGGCGCGATGTGCGGCCACGTTCATGGCGTCCAGCACATGGTGGAAAAACTTGTGCTCCCGCTTGGACATGCCTTCATGAAAGGAGTTGAAAACTTTTTCAAAATGCTGGGAAAACCCATACTTGCCGTCGAGTTCATCGAGCCAGTTGGTTTGATCGGACAGGATAGCCGTGCGCTTGCCCCGGTTGCGGCATTCTTCCACCAGGGCCAGCATCTCGGGCCGGACCACGAACCGTTCGAGCAGTTCCCCGCGCAACTCCTGGTCTTTGCCGGTGATGCCCGTGGACCGGCGCAACGCTTCCCAGAATTCCGCTTCCGTGGCGCGGCCCGTCACGTAACCTCCCGAGTATATCTCCTCGACCACGGTCTGGAAAAAGGCCTGGTCGTCCAGCCCATGCTTTTGGGCAATGACTCCCAGGCCTTGGAAAAAGCCTTCTTCCGCCAACACCCCCCCGAAATCAAAAAACACCACCTCGATTTTGTTGTCCATGGTATCCCTTTGCTTTTGTTTGCCTTTCCTGAACGGTCCTCAAGTTTCTTCCAGCACTTGGAAAAAAATTGGTAGTAATGTTAAGAGTATTCCTTGTCAAAGAGTAGCGTAAGCAGTATATATCGGTGTATGTTTGAAAAATGAGCAGCACGGTCATCATTCACACGAGAGGACTCTCATGAATAAAAGCGAACTGGTCAAGGTCCTGGCCGAAGAAGTGAGCATCCCCCTGGACGAGGCAGGCATGTTCGTGGACACCTTTTTCGACTCGGTGCGCACCTCGCTGCTGCGGGGCGAACGCGTGGAGATTCGCGGTTTTGGTTCCTTCAAGATCAAGGAATACAAGGGGTATCTGGGCCGTAATCCCAAGACCGGGCAAAGCGTGCAAGTGCCCCCGAAAAAGCTGCCCGTGTTTCGCGCAGGCAAGGAACTCAAGGACCTACTCAACAAATAAGGCCATCCACCGCTCGATTCGCGCGGCCATTTCCCGGGAGGAAGCATGTCACAGAGCGACGTGCTTTTGGAAAGCGGCACCAATGAACTCGAAATCATCGAGTTCTATATTGACGAACTCCAGCCCGGCGCGCCGAACCCACAACGCGAGTATTTCGGCGTCAACGTGGCCAAGGTTTTGGAGGTGATTGAAAGCCCGGGGCTCGTGCCCCTGCCTTCAGCGCCCCACCCCTGTTTCATGGGCACGATCCCTTTGCGCGACTTGGTCCTGCCCGTGCTTGACCTGTCGGTCTGGCTGAAAATGGACAAAGCGCCCAACGACCTGGAAGTGATCCTGGTCACCGAGTTCAACAAAACGGTCACAGGCTTCCTGGTCTCGGGCGTGACCCAGATCCACCGCTTCAGTTGGTCGTCCATCCAGCCGCCCAGCCACGTGCTGAGCAGGCTGGATACCAACTGCATCACAGGCATGGTCGACATTGAAGGCCATTTCGTGCTCATGCTGGACCTGGAAAAGGTGCTCAGCGACTTGAACCCCGAAATCTATGAAAGCGAGGGCGTAAGCCAGACCGCCATGGGCGAGGGTTTCAGGGCGCTCATTGCCGACGACTCCACCGCGCTGAGGATGATGATCCACAGAAACCTCACCGAGGCCAATTACCAGGTGGATACGGCCAATGACGGCGAGGAGGCCTGGATGCGGCTGCTTTCCCTCAAGGACCAGGCGGCCAGGGACAACAAAAGGGTCGTGGACTTGGTGGACATCCTGATTTCCGACATCGAGATGCCCAAGATGGACGGCTACACCCTGACCCGCCGGGTCAAGGAAGACCCGGACCTCAAGGACCTGCCTGTGGTGCTGTTTTCCTCGCTGATCACCGATGACCAGCGCCACAAGGGCGAATCCGTGGGCGCGGACGACCAGATCACCAAACCCGAGTTCATGACCCTGGCGGAACGGGCCGCGAACCTGATCCGCAAGAACCATCCGGCCTGATCTTTTTTCTTGCCCATATCCGGCCGGAGCCCTGGGCCCGGCCGGTTTGTTTTGAGGTACAGCCAAGGCGTGAGCGCCTTTTCCCCTTGACCTTCATGTGCTAGGTTTGCCTCCATTTGAGTATCCCAATGATTGGAGGACAGCCATGCCCCTTGCTTGTTGCCCATCTTCTTGCAAATCTTACATCCCGGCCTTGCTTGTTATCCTTGGCCTCTTTGTCTGGGCCAGCCCGTGCCTGGCCGAGGACATGAGCAAAATCGACCTGTGGACCCAGGGCACGGTGCTGCGCGGGGCCAACATCTGGCAATCCAAGTCCTACGGGGTCATTGAACAGGTTGAGGGCCGTCACGTGGGACCGGCCTTTACCCAGGCCGACTTTGACTTGTTGGCCGACTTGGGTGCCAACCTCGTGCACATCTCCCACACCGGACTCTTTGATGAAAACGGCACTCCCGATCTGGCCGCCGCGGAAAACCTCGACGGCTTACTCGACAAGATCGAGGCAGCGGACATGTTCGCGGTGATCGCCTTTCGCACCGGGCCGGGCCGTAACGAGTTCACCTTTGTGCGCGACGAAGCCGGGGATTGGTTCGATGAAAGCCAACTGGACGAGCGAGTGATTTCGGATCCAACCCTACAAGCCATGTGGGCGGATATGTGGCGCTTCACTGCGGAGCGGTACCAGGACAACCCCATTGTGGTGGGCTACAACCTGATCGTGGAGCCCAACGCCAATGAAATTTTGGCCAACGGCAATGAAGCCTACTATTCTCCTGAAACGTTTTACCCGGAAATACGGGGCACGGACGCGGACTGGAATCTCTGGCACCGGCCCCTGGTCGCGGCGATCCGCGAAGTCGACCCGTACACGCCGATCCTGGTGGGTACGGAGTCATACGCGGCAGCGGGCTGGATCGCATATTTGGAAGCTGTCCGGGACGAGCGGCTGGTAGTGGATATCCACCCCTACGAACCCTATGAGTATGTTTTCCAATGCATGCTAGGCGAAATGCATTGGCCGGGCATGACCGACCTGGACTGGGACGGGGAGGACGAGATGGCAG
>QZKZ01000077.1 GCA_004796465.1 Desulfovibrio sp. | reverse complement strand
CTCCCTAACCATCCCTGGATGTCTCATGAAAAAAATTCTTTTTCTGGCCCTTGCCCTGGTCATTGGCCTGTGCGGTTGTGGAACCGAAGTTCTGGAAGAGGGCGTGGTGGCCAAGGTCAATGGCCGCCCCATCTATCTCAACCAGTTGGAAGCCAAGTACGACTTGGTGCATTTGGGTTGGACCGGCGGGATCACGCCGTCCGTGGCCCGGCTCAAGCGGGAGTACGGCCAGATCCTCAGCGAACTGATCATCCAGGAGCTGGTGTTCCAGGTCCTGGAAGAAAAGCGCATGCCTGTGACCGAGGAGGAGGTGGACGAGGCCGAAGCCTTGATCCGCGCCGACTACCCAGAGGGCGTATTCGAGGAACTGCTCATCGAGGAGTACATTGATTACGGGGTCTGGCGGCAGCAACTCAGGGCTTTTGTGGCGCAGCAAAAATTCATGCGCGAAATTCTCCGGCCCCGCATCCGGGTGGAGTCCGAGGAAGCCGATGAATATTACAGGCAACACCTCGACGAATTTTTCCTGCCGGCCCGGGTCCATTTTCTCCTGATCATGGGGCCGGACGAGGACATGGTGGCCGAGGCCGCGCTCTTGTACCGGGCCGTGGGCGATGTGGACAAGGTCCATGAGCAGATGGACCAGGTCAGTTTCCAGGACCTGAACATGCGCAGAGACCGGTTGCCTGAAAGCTGGAACAACGCGCTCCTTCACCTGCCCATGGGCGATGTAAGCAGCCCGACTCCCAGCCAAGGTGGATTCGAGGCCCTGCTTCTGCTGGAGCGCATCCCCGAGCAGACCCTGGACCCCCCCCAGGCCTATCCCATTGTGGAAGCCATCCTCATGGAGCAGAAGATCGACCAGGCCTTTATCGACTGGCTGGAGCAGGAAATCGAGGATTCGGAAATCCTGGTCTCCGCCCATCTTCGGCCCACGGAGGAAGACTTGCAGGAGCTGGCCGAGATCGAACAGGAAAGCTTCACGGACGACACCCTAGTATACGATTACGGCGAGGGCATGGGCCGGCTTTTTGTCAACCCCGAGCCTCAGAACGCCACCATCAAGATCATGAACATCCGGCCTCGCTTTGTGCAGGGCATAGAGCTGGAAGAGGGGGAGTACATCATCAGCGTGGAGCTGGAAGGCTACACACGTTGGGAAGAATCCACCTATGTCTATGCGGGGCAGGACACGATCCTCGACGTACCCTTGGATACGGACGGCGACCAGCCCGGGGACGGGGACGACGCGGAAATGGGCGAAGACCAAGACGGTGCTGCGGATGCCGCGGCTGAAGCCGCTGAGAGCGAGGCTGAAGAGCCCGAAGGCGAAGCCAATTACGAAGGCGAGTCCGCCACAGCGCCTGAAGAGGCCGAGCCCGGCATGGGCAGGCTCTACGTGGACACCACTCCCGAGGAGTGCCAGATTCGGGTGCTCAACATCGCTCCCCGTTTCCACCAAGGCATTGAACTGGTTCCCGGCGAATACGTCGTGGACGTGCAACACGACGGCTACGCCACCCAAGTCGTCACCGTGACCGTGGATGGCGACGGCGACACGCGCGTGGAAGTCGTATTGGAAGCCGAGGGCCAAGAAGGCGGTGGCGAGGGAGAACTTCCCGCCACCCCATGACTGGAGTCCGGCCAGGACCGCTTCTCAAGGGGACCAGGCGCGGCCCTGTTGCGCAATTTCTTGAAGGAGAGTACATAAGGCCACCAAATGCGCATCCAACTAACAGCATGATCCGCATTTCCGGTTTCCTTTGTGACCATCCTAACTCCAATTGGAGGATACGATAGTGACTCGCTACACCCCCTTTCTTGCGGCGCTCTTAACGGCGGTTTTTTTTGCCGCATCCGCCCAGGCGACCCAAGTTATCAACCGCATCGTGGCTGTGGTCAATGGTGAAAGCATCACCCTCACCGAGTTGGACAACCATCTCACCCCCTATCTCGCCCAAATGCAGGACCAGGGATATTCCCTCATGGAGCAGGAGGCTGCCGTGCCCGAACTCAGGCAGCGCGTGCTCAACAACATGATCAACAACATCCTGCTCCTGCAGGAAGCCGAACGTTTGGGCCTTGAGATCAGCGTGGTCGAGGTGGAAAACTACATTAACCAATTCAAGTCGGACAACAACTTGACCGAGGACATGCTCCAGGCCCAACTTGCCTATGAAGGGTTGACCCGCTCTGAATACGAGGAACAGGTCCAAGGCTCCATGCTGCGCAACCGGCTGATCTCGTTCATGGTCCGGCGCAAGGTCGTGGTCACGGCCCAGGAAGTGGAAGACTACTTCTTGTCCCACCCCGAGGAGTTCGGCTCGGACCAACAGATCTCCGTCAGCGTTCTGCTCGTTCCGGACCAAGATCAGATCGTGGATCTCAGGGAACGTATACTTGACGGGGAACTGAGCTTTGCCGATGCGGCCCGGCAGTATTCGCAGGGCCCGGAAGCGGAAAACGGCGGGGATTTCGGCGAATTCAACTTCCGCGAACTGAGCGACGACTGGAAGGAAGCCCTGGCCGGCCTCGGCCAAGGGGATGTGAGCGAACCCTTTTTCGTCAACAACATGTGGGGATTGCTCTACGTCAACGGTTTTTCCAGCCAAGGCGACGTGAATATGAGCGACGTTGAGGACGAGATATTCGATCTCCTGGAACGGGAAAAAATGGCCGAGCTTTTGGACGATTATATTGAAGAACTCCGGGACAAGGCGATCATCGACATCCGGCTCTAGGTGGAGGCGAACATGGCGGAAACCAACGAGTTGAACCTCTCCAGCGTGGGCCAAGCCCTCCGCGAGGAGCGCGAACGTCAAGGCTTGAGCCTTGACGACGTGGCGGCCATATCCAAAATCAGCCCTCATACCTTGGCCACCTTGGAGCAAGGGGAAGTTTCCTCAATGCCCCACCATGTTTACGTCAAGGGTTTTGTGAAAACCTATGCCGCCATTCTCAAGGCCGACAGCCGCAAACTGGGCCAAATGGTGGACGAGGCCTTTACCAAAGCAGGCATGGAAATCCCGGAGCCCAGCCCCTTGGTGACCCAGCCCTATATCTCCCCCCCGGCCAAAGCCAAGGGCCCGGGGGGCAAGATAGTGGCCTTTGTCCTGGTGGCGGCGATCATTGGCGGCGGTATATGGGCGGCCATGAAATATCTGCCATTGAGCCAAAGCGAGGAGAATGCCGACCCGGTCCAAGCAGCTAACAGCCCGACCGGCTCCGAGCACGACACGACCCTGCTTTTTCCGGGAGCTCAAGAGAGTAGTACCCGCAACAGCGAAATGGACAGCGGGCAGGAGAACACACCACCGGACTCCGGCCCTGCCGACGAGCACCTGGCGGCCGCTTCAACGGCGGCCAACGCCACGGACAGCGATGACGACCACCTGGACCCGCTGGCCGAGAACGAGGAAGATGACCCCTTTGCCCAGGTAGAACAAGCCGAAGCAGGCGATTCAGAGAATGTGCTGGAGATATTCGCTGTAGAGGACTGCTGGCTGCGCACCCGAATCAACGGCCAAAACGCCACGGAGCGGGTGCTCTACTCTGGCCAACGCATGGACCTGCCCTTTAACGGCGCCCTGGAGATCCGTCTGGGCAACTCCCTGGGCGTGCGCATGCGCTTTAATGGGGACCCGGTCACGGTCAACGCCACGGGCGGCAATGTCCGGACCCTGGTTTTCCCTCCAGTGGAATAGGCAACAGCATGGAGTTTTCGGAAAACGCCCTGGTGCTCAAGGTGGGGCGCTTCAAGGAAGCGGACATGTGGGTCCGCTTTTTTACTCCCACGCGGGGAGTACTCACGGCCTTCGCCTTTGGCGGATGCAAAAGCCGCCGCCGGTTTTGTGGCTGCCTCGACGCCCTGAACCAGGTCCGGTTCCGGGTCAAGAGCAACCGGGCCGGAACCTACCTCTGCCTCATGGAGGGCTCCCTGCTCAAGACGCCGGCCATGCTCCGCCAGGACACCACGCGCATGGGACTCATGGCCAACTGCATCAAGTTCGTGGAAGCCGCGTTTCGCGGCCCGGACGGCGCGAACACCATCCATGGCTTGCTGGTGGATGCCCTGGACGTCCTGGATGGGGAGCAGGAAGTATCGAACGCCTTTCCCATGCTCTTTCGCGCCAAGATGCTTTGCGAGTTGGGATTCGGCCCCAATCTGCAGGATTGCTGCGTCTGCGGGGCCAAGCTCGACACCGTTGCCGCGCCCCAGTTCTTGATCTCGGAAGGACGGCTCACCTGCGGCCATTGCCGGGGACGCAGTTCGGGAAACAGCCTCAGCGTGAGCGCCGGGGCGCTGAAAACGCTTGATTTCATCCGATCGCGCGGGCCAGAACAGTGGCGGCGGCTCGCCCTGGACCCGCCCGTACGCAGGGAGTTCGCCGAGATGGTGGACAGCGCCATCACCTATCACCTCGGCCTCAACTGGGACCGTGGCGCGTTTCGGCGGGTATAACCTCATATTAGGTACACAAGGATTTCCCATGGCTTTGAATTTTCAACAAGTGATCCTCACCTTGCAGGAGTTTTGGGCCGACTACGGTTGCGTGATCCAGCAGCCCTACGACGTGGAGGTGGGGGCGGGCACGTTCAACCCAGCCACTTTTTTGCGGGTCATCGGTCCAGAGCCCTGGAACACGGCCTATGTGGAACCTTCACGCAGGCCCACGGACGGGCGCTACGGCGAGAATCCCAACCGGCTCCAGCACTACTACCAGTTCCAGGTCATCCTCAAACCCTCTCCCCAGGACGTGCAGGAGGTTTACCTCAAGAGTCTGACAGCCCTGGGCGTGGACCCGGCCGAGCACGACATCCGATTCGTGGAGGACGACTGGGAGTCGCCGACCTTGGGTGCCTGGGGCTTGGGTTGGGAAGTCTGGCTCAACGGCATGGAAATCACCCAGTTCACCTATTTCCAACAAGTGGGCGGCATAGACCTGTCCCCCATCTCCGTGGAGATCACCTACGGCCTGGAACGCATCTCCATGTACTTGCAGGAAAAGGAATCAGTGTACGACCTCATGTGGAACGACACCGTGACTTACGGCCATGTCCACCACAGGGGAGAAGTCGAACATTCCCGCTACAACTTCGAGTTAAGCAACCCCGAGATGCTGCTCAGCCACTTCAACGACTTCGAGGCCGAGGGCCTGGCTTGCATTGAAGCGGGCCAGCCCTGGCCCGCCTATGACTACTGCATGAAGTGTTCGCACACCTTCAACCTGCTCCAGGCCCGGGGCGCGATCTCCATTACCGAACGGACCGGCTACATCGGCCGCGTGCGCAATTTGGCTTCCAAGGTGGCCCGGCTGTATTCGGACCAGCGCGAGGAAATGGGCCATCCCATGCTCGCCACGTAACGGCCCGCGATATGTACTGCACTAGCGCTCTGAACCAACACTTTCGACGGCAATGCCTATCCTGAAGGTTGAGAAAAATAATGGCTGAATTTGTCCTGGAAATCGGAACCGAAGAAATGCCAGCCCGCTTTTTGCCCGGGCTGACCCGCGACCTCGAAACTCTCCTTGCCAAGGCCTTGGACGAGGCCCAGGTTGAGTACGATCAGGTCCGCACCTTGGCCACGCCGCGCCGTTTGGTGGCGCACATCCCCGACCTGGCTCAGGGGCAGCAGGAGAGCGAGGAACTGGTCACGGGCCCGCCCCTGCGCGTTGCCTTTGATACAGACGGCAATCCCACCAAAGCAGGAGCGGGGTTTGCCAAGACCCAAGGCGTGGACCTGGCCGACACCTTTACCCATGCCACTGATAAAGGCGAGTATCTGGCCGTGCGCAAGAAGACCGGCGGCGGCAAGACCATTGATCTCTTGCCCGGCTTGCTCGGCGAAGTGATCCAAGCCTTGCCCTTTCCCAAGCGCATGCGCTGGGGCGCCAATGAATTTGCCTTTGGCCGCTCCATCAGATGGCTGTTGGCGCTTATGCAAGACACGGTGGTCGAATTCGAGGTGGCGTCCATCGCGTCCTCGAACCAGACCTTGGGCCACCGGGTGCACGGATTCGGCCCCTGGGACGTGACCTCGGCCAAGGACTATTTCACCGTTCTCAAGGACAAGGGCCAGGTGGTGTTGGACGAGGCCGAACGCAAGGCCATGATCGTGGAGCAGGGCAACGGGTTGGCAGCCAAGGCCGGAGGCAGCGTGGTTTGGAACGACGCGCTCCTGCAGGAAGTGGCCGGGCTTGTGGAGTTTCCGCGCATGGCCATGGGAACTTTTGAGGATTCCTTTTTGGAATTGCCGCGCCAGGTCCTGCTCACCAGTATGCAGAGCCACCAAAAGAGCTTTGGCGTTGAAGACGGCCAGGGCAAACTCTTGCCCCATTTCCTCACAGCCCTGAACATTGAGCCCAAGGACATCGGCTTGGTGCAAAAAGGCTGGGAGCGGGTGCTCAGGGCCCGGCTCGAGGACGGCCGCTTTTTCTGGATAACCGACCTCAAGCAGGACCTGCAGACCTGGCTTGACGAGCTGGACAATGTGGTCTTTCTCGGCCCCCTGGGCTCCATGGGCGACAAAGCCCGCCGCCTGGAAAAGCTGTGCGCTTGGCTGGCCCAGTCCGTGGACGCTGACCAGCCCGATTTGGCGGCCAGGGCAGGGCGCTTGGCCAAGGCTGACCTGGTCTCGGAAATGGTGGGCGAGTTCGACAAGCTGCAAGGTGTCATGGGCGGGATTTACGCCGCGAAACAAGGCGAGGATGAACTGGTGGCCACGGCCATCAGCGAGCAATACCTGCCTGCCGGGCCGGACACACCCGTGCCGGACTCCTTGTTCGGCGCGTTGCTCTCCCTGGCGGACAAGGCCGACACACTTGTGGGCTGCTTTGGCTTGGACATGATCCCCACGGGCGCGGCTGATCCTTATGCTTTGCGGCGCGGGGCTCTGGGCATTTGCCGCCTGATTATTGAGAAGGGACTGCGCATTGACCTCATGGACTTTCTGGCCCAAGCCCTGGACCTCTACGGCGGCATCGAGTGGAAACTTTCCCGCGAGGATGTCTTGGCCAAGCTGGAAGAATTCGTGGCCCAACGGCTCAAGGGGCTGTTCACGTCCCAAGGTTTCGAGACCCTGGTGGTGGAAGCGGCTGTGAGCGCGTCCATCAAAGACGTGTGGGCTCTCAAGGCAAGGGTCGAGGCCCTGGCCGAGTTCAGCAAGGAGCCGGACTTTGAGCAGGCTGTATTGACCTTCAAGCGTGCGGGCAACATCATCCTTAAGCAAGGCCAGGAGGCCGGCGTGGCCCTGACTGGCCAGTACCAGGCCGACCAGTTGCAGGAAGACGCGGAAAAAGCTCTGGCCTCGGCAATCGCCGAGTTCACCCCCCGCTTTGACGAGCTGTGGGCTCGGGACGACTTCGGAGCACTCATGGCCATGTTGCGCGAACTCCGGCCCAGCGTGGACAGTTTCTTTGACAACGTCATGGTCATGTGCGAGGACCCGGCCCTGCGCCTGAACCGGCTCAACCTGCTCAAGGCCCTGGTGGACCCCTTGTCCCGTGTGGCTGACTTCAATGCCTTGCAAGTGTAAAAATGGCTTGACACTGAAACATTCTGCGCCTAATAAATACTGTTTCGCGAAACGAAACAAGTTCTGATTTTTTCAGCAAGGAGATATACCGTGGCCAACCATGCTTCCGCTCTCAAGCGGCACCGCCAAAGCCTCAAGGCCCGCGCCCGCAACCGGGCCATGAAGACCCGCGTCAAGAACCTGGTCAAAGCCGTGCGTGAGGCTGTCGAGGAAAAAGACAAGGAACGCGCCCAAGAAGCCCTGAAGCGCGCCGTGTCCGTGTTGGACAAGGCCGCCACCAAGAAGGTCATCCACTGGCGCAACGCCTCCCGCCGCATCTCCCGCTTGGAGCTTGCGGTGAACAAGCTCGACTAGCCCTTCTCAGCCGGACTTTTCGTTTTTGCATATGAAAAGCCCGCCGTCCCTTGGACAGCGGGCTTATTTACGTTGAATTCCTATTCCTTCCGCTGAAAATCTCTGGATTTGGCCGCCGCTTTCAAGTACCCCATCACACATGCGACCGTTTGCTCCGGATAAGATCGACAAGCTCAAGATCGTGATCATCGGCGCGGGCGAAGTGGGCTTTCACGTGGCCCAACGTTTGGCCCAGGAGAACAAGCAGGTTGTCGTCATCGACAACAAGCCGGAATCCCTGCGCCACCTCGCCGAATACGTGGACGTCCAGACCATTCAAGGTTCGGGCTCCTCGCCTCGCGTCCTGGACGAGGCCGGTATTGCCGACGCCCACATCCTGCTCGCCGTGACCGACTCCGATGAAATCAACATCATTGCCTGCTTTTTCGCCAATGTGCTCAATCCGGAAATGCTCAAGCTGGCCCGGATCCGCAACGAAGAATACACGCTCTACCAAGACGCCCTGTCAAAGGATTTCCTGAACATCGGCATGGTTATCAACCCCGAGGTCGAGGTCATCAAGTCCATTGACAGGCTGGTGACCGTGCCCGGAGCCGTGGATTTCAACGAGTTCGCGGACGGCCAAATCAAGATGGTGGGCCTGCGCTTGAAGGACGGCCCCTTGGCCGGAACCAAGCTCTTTGACGTGCGCGAAAAGATCGGCATTGAAAACGTGATCATCGGCGCCATCGTGCGCGGAGAAAAACTGCTCATCCCCCATGGCCAGGACGCCATCGAGGCCGGGGACCTCATCTACTTCGTGTGCCAGGACGAAGACTTGCCCGCCATCCGCCGCGCCATGGGCCACTCGGACAAGACCGTGCGCGACGTGCTGGTCATCGGCGGCGGCAACATCGGCATGCGTTTGGCCAACCAGTTGGAAAGCCGGGGCTACCGCACCAAGCTCATTGAATCCGACGCAAAACGTTGCGAATACCTGGCGGAAAAACTGGACAAGACCATTGTGCTGCGCGGCAACGGCACGGACCAGGACCTGCTCAAGGAAGAAAACGTGGACGCCATGGATGTGGTGGTTTCGGTCACGGGCAACGAGGAGACCAATATCCTGTCCTCGCTCCTGGCCAAATCCATGGGCGCGTCCAAGACCATCACCCGGGTCAACAAAACCGCGTACCTGCCCCTGGTGCGCGCCATCGGCATCGAACACAGCGTCAGCCCCAGGCTGTCCGCGGTGAACAGCGTGCTGCGCTACGTGCGGCGCGGCGGCGTGGTGTCCTCGGTCTCCATCAAGGGCGAGCAAGCCGAGGCACTGGAAGCCATTGTCCAGGAAAAATCCAAGGTTGTGGGCAAACCCCTCAAGGACCTCGATTTTCCAAAGGGCGCCATCATCCTCTGCCTGATCCGGGGCCAGGAAGTGATCATCCCCACGGGATTCTCGGTCATCGAGCCCCAGGATCGGGTGATCATCCTGTCGCGGGCCAAGATCGTGCCCAAGGTGGAGGAGGCCCTTACCGTCAAGCTGGAGTACTTCTAGGTGCGATTCCGCTACAGCTTGTACGTGGTCGGGGCCATTGTCTGCGCGGTCGGCCTGACCATGCTCTTTCCCCTGGGTTTTTCCCTGTACTATCAAGACGAGGGCGTCTTTCCCCTTTTGATCTCCATGGCCGTGACCCTGGCCGTGGGCGGGGCCATGGTCGCTATTTTCCGCCGGGGCGACGCCAAGCCCATGAGCCACCGCGAAGGCATGGGCATCGTGGGTCTGGGCTGGATCGCTGCAGGGTTAGCCGGGGCCTTGCCCTTCATCTTTGCCGACACCTTTTCAGGGTCGATCACGGATGCAGTGTTCGAGTCCCTGTCCGGGTTCACCACCACGGGCTCTTCCGTGCTCACGGACATCGAGGCCGTGCCCAAGGGCATCCTCATGTGGCGCTCCGTGACCCACTGGCTCGGCGGCATGGGCATCATCGTGCTCTCCCTGGCCATCCTGCCTTTTCTTGGTGTCGGCGGCATGCAGCTCTACAAGGCCGAAGTGCCGGGCCCTGTGCCGGACAAGCTCACCCCGCGCATCAAGGACACGGCCATGCTGCTCTGGAAGGTCTACGTGCTGTTCTCCGTGGCCGAGGCCATTTTCCTGCTCGCAGGGGGCATGTCCTTTTTTGATGCGATCTGCCACACCTTCGGCACCATGGCCACGGGCGGCTTTTCCACCAAGAACACTTCCGTGGCCCACTATGACAGCGCGTATTTCGATTGGGTGATCACGGCCTTCATGTTCATCGCGGGCGTGAACTTTACCCTGCATTACCGCATGCTGAGGGGCAAACCCATGGCCATGTTCAGGGACGCGGAGTTCCGCTTTTTCGCCGGGCTCATCCTTGTGTTCACGGCCATCATTACCCTCACCGAGTGGGGCCGCTCCTTCGACAGCTTCTGGGAATCGCTCCGGTTCAGCGCTTTCCAGGTGGCTGCCATCGGCACCACCACGGGTTTCGCCACCTACGACTACGAGCTGTGGACGCCCCTGGCCCAGGCCCTGCTCCTGTTCCTCATGTTCGTGGGCGGGTCCGCCGGGTCCACTGGCGGCGGCATGAAGTGCATGCGGATCATGATCCTGCTCAAGCAGGCCTACCAAGAATTGATTCGCCTGGTGCATCCCCGCGCGGTCAAGCACCTCAAGCTGGGCGGCAAGATCGTGCCGCCCGAGGTGGTCTCCGGCATCTGGGGCTATTTTATATTGTTCATGCTGCTCTTCGTGATCTCGTCCTTCCTGCTCGCGGCCCTGGGCGTGGACGTGCTCTCGTCCTTCGCCGCCGTGGTCGCCTGCATCGGCAACATCGGCCCGGGCCTGGGAATTGTCGGGCCCACGGACAACTACGCCCAGATCCCCCTGCTCGGGAAATGGATTCTCATCTTCTGCATGCTCCTGGGAAGGCTCGAGATTTATACGGTGATTATCTTGCTGGTGCCGGAGTTTTGGCGGAAGTAGCTATAACGTCAACGGATTACGTCAACGGCGGATAGTTTTGCGGGCTTTGCCCGGGACGGATAACGTCAACGGATTAAAGTCGCGGGGCGCTGCCCCGCACCCCGCAAGGGCATGCACCACAGGAATAAGACAATCTAGGGCCTACGGCCCAAGATTCTCTAAATGCCCTTGACCCCATTTGTTAAGTCCTCAATCTCGCACGCCTTCTTTTCCTCAAGCTACCCCTGACATTTCTTCACAACAAAGTTCAGCAGCAGAATAATGCCAAGAAGGGCCAACCATGCCCTGCCCGGTATTCTCCGAGGCGTTGTCAGGCGCTCATCCAACCGAAACGACGACGCCCAGCCCCAATCGATCTCGCCCAGGGGATAACCGCAATGGCGGCAGACCTCGTCATCTTTGAAGACCCGGGCCTGGCACTCAGGGCAGGGGATGAAGTCTCGAAGCGGCAACCGGCAATGAGGGCATTGCCGTGCTTGGTCAGACACCTTGCTGTTGCACTCTGGGCAGTGAACGAGCGACATGAACCCTCCCAGTCCCCCAAAGGACATCTAATCTCGACACAAGAAACCAGCTTGTTCGAAGAGTGACGATCTAGAAGGCAAATATTTCCAACAGGTTTTATTCTATTGTTGCTGAAACTCTTATGGGATGATACTTTCCCCGTATAGCCTTAGTGCGCGGATAGGGCAAGTGACATGCTATTAATAATCAACTCCATATCAGCAAAAAAGTGAGGGCACCATGGCTGATTTCGAAAAATTTTTTGCCAGGCTGATGATTCATGAAGGCGGTCTAAGTAACAATGAATTTGATAAGGGAGGATTAACGTATAAAGGAATTGCGCGAAACATGGACAAGCACTGGGTGGGATGGCCAAAAATCGAGTCCTACCGGACACATGCTGAATTTCCAGATATTTTGGAGCAAGATGACGAATTGCAAAGAATGGTCAAGGATTACTACCGAGAAGCATATTGGGGCAAGTATGACCTGGACTCGGCCAGTGATGTTTTGGCCTGGGAAATCTTCGATATTTGCGTCAACATGGGTCATGGCCGTACAGTGAGGTTCATGCAGCAAATATTTAACAGCCTGAACAACAACGGTACTCGCTGGAACAACATTGCCGTGGATGGTGGATTAGGCCCCATAACAAGAAGTACTTGGAAAAAATTCAAGGATGAATGCCACAATAGGAATTTTGACCCAGATATAGTACTGGCACGGTTGCTTAATCTCAAGCAGGGAGCCTTTTACTTTACGATCATGGAGAATAATGAAACTCAGGAGGAGTTTGCATGGGGGTGGTTTGGCAGAGTTATTAGCTTTACCTAACTCTCTCATTATACCCACTTCAACTCTCCCACGAGGATTATTGTCCATATTAAAAACGCCCCTGACAGCGTACTGCCAGGGGCGTTCTTTCTTCGCGATTGGTGGCGTTACGCAATCTGAGCCAGCAAGGTTTCCTTGATGGCGTCGATGGTGCCTTCGCCGTCCAGCTCAATGTACTTGAAGCCGGCGGAAGCAGCCTTGTCCTTGTAGAAATAGGAGGCGGCCAGGGTGCCGGTGGTGGTGTCGTAGTAGATGTCGTGGCGCTTGTTGATGGCGTCTTCGTCTTGGTCGTCGGCGCGGGCGGAGAGTTCGCCGCCGCAGACCCGGCACTTGTCGCCGTCAGGGGCGATGGCAGGGATGCCCACGTTATTGGGGTGGTTGTTGTCGTTGGCGCAGAGGCGGCGGCCCATGATGCGGGCCTTGGCCACTTCGCGGGGCAGCAGGATCTCGATCACGAAGTCCAGCTTTTCACCGTCAGCCTCAAGGGCTTCCCACAGCTTCTCGGCCTGGGCAATGGAACGGGGGAAACCATCCAGGAGCCAACCGCCCGCGCCCTTGGACTTCAGGGTCTCAAGCACCATGGGAATAGTGATGTCGTCGGGCACGAGATCGCCGCGATCAATATATTCCTTGGCTTTCTTGCCGAGGTCAGTGCCGCCGCCGATGTGCTCGCGAAAAATAGCGCCGGATTCGATGTGCGCCACATTGCATTTGTCTTTGACCAGGGCGCCTTGGGTGCCCTTACCGCTGCCGTTGGGTCCGAAAATCAGGATATTCACGGGGTAAGCCTCCTCGTTATTTTTGTCACATGTCGATAGCCGGATGTCACGGCCCTGTCAATGCAACGTCGTAATGGCGTCATTTGGTGCGCGTCTGAACAAAACGGATGCCATGCCGCTCAATTTCCGCTGTCTTGGGGCCGGGGAACTGGAACACCTTGCCGGTTTGCCTCTCTGACCAGGCCCTGTCGAGCTTGAACAGGGTTTCCAGCAAGGGTTGGCCAAGACCGAGTTTTTCCAGGGCAAGCTTGTAAAGGCGCAAGCGTAGGGCAGGAGGCAGGTCCAAGGAGTCTTGGCCAAGAAATAAAGTATGATTTTCGTGTATTACGTGCCTATCTAAGCTATCTCTAACAGGACAATTTTCACTCTGGAAAGAGTCTAAACTTGTGGTAGAATTCTGTGAGACTTCCAGCAAAGCAGATATATCCGGTTGTAAAGATAGAAAGTATTCCGAATCAAGCTGGGCCAGCCGCCACAAGCCGGAAATGGATGCGAGAAAGTTGGGATTTTCTTGGACAAACAGAGGGAGCAGGGTGTGGCGCACCCTGTTGCGCAGGAACTGCATGTCCAGGTTGGAGGGGTCCTCGGTCCAGTCCAGGCCAATATCCCGGAGAAACTGCTCAATGTCCTCACGGGGAGTGAGCAGCAATGGCCGCAACAGACACCGCTCCAAATCAAGGGCGTGCATGCCGCCAAGGGCGGGCCAACCCGTGCCGCGTACCAACCGCATGAGCACGTCTTCGGCCAAATCGTTGAGGTGGTGCGCAGTCAAACACAGATCAGCGCCCGTCTCTTGCCGGACTGTCTCTAAAAAGGTGTAGCGGGCGCGGCGGCCTGCTTCCTCGATCCCCAGATGGTGCTCCCTGGCCAAGGCAGCCACATCCCTGCGCTCCACAACACAGGCCAACCCCAGGCGGGCGCACAGTGCCTTGGCCTGATCGGCCTCTCGCGCAGACTCCGGACGCAGCCCATGGTCCAAATGCGCGACATGCAGGCTCAATCCCAGCCTCTCGGACAAACAACACAGCATTACGGCCAAAGCCGTGGAGTCCGCACCGCCGGAAAACCCCAACACCGCTGACTGGGGCAGGTGTGGGTGTTCCGATGAAGAAAACAGCTCGCGAAAAAAGGCTTCCACGCCAAGGCACAGGTGCGCGGCGCGGGGCGGCAGGTCTTGGAGCTTGAGGGGCAGGGCTGGGGAGGGCATGGGCCTCCTTGGGGAGTCAGACCTTGATGTCCAGGTCCGCGAGCAAGGAGTCGAGATAGGTGATCATGTGTTCGCGCTGCTCGGGAGTGGCGTAGGCCACGCAGGAGCAGCGGATGATCTTGCGCGCCCGCACCAAGAGTTCCATGCGGATCCAGTTCTCTTCCACTTCCAGACCCATGGAGTGCGGGCCGCAGGACTCGCTGTGTGCGGCCTGCTCCTCGGAGAGCAGCTCCTGGGGGACGTCCAGCCAATACAGGCCCAGCACGGAGGATTCCAGGCCCATGTCCTTGAGGGCTTGCCCAAGGCGCTGGATATCTTCCTGGGTCAGTTCGTCGATCATATAGCCGCGCATTACTGCTCCTGGTCGGAAAGAGGGGCGGTGTCGTTGGAATCGAATTCGTTCATCTCAAGGCCATCTTCATCCGAGGAGGAAGAGCGCCGGTCCGGGTGGGCCTCGGGACGCTCGGGGTCCAGATCGAGGTTGAACATGCGTCGGGTGGAGTCGATGTAACGCTGCAAGGACTCCTCTTCCAAAGCCCGGCGTTTTAAAAAGGCGATGGGCTCGTGGTAGAGCTTCTGCACCATGGACATGGCCAGCACTTTGAGCGCTTCCTCCGAGCCTTGCGGGGCCTCGGGGCCAAGGCGCTTGAGGGTCTTGGCCACTTCCTTGGACGCGATGTCCTCGCCGTGGGTGAGCAGGTCAACGATGGTGGGTTGCAGGTCCAAGGCGCGCAGCCAGTTGCCGAACGCCTCGGCTTCTGTCTCCACAATGGCCCGGGCCCGGGCTGCCTCGCCCTGGCGCTGCGCCAAGTTTTCTTCCACTACTTCTTTTAAATCATCGATATCATAGAGATAGACATTGTCGAGGTTGTTCACGTCCGGATCAATGTCCCGGGGCACGGCAATGTCGATGAAAAACATGGGCCGGTTCTTGCGCTCCTTGAGCACCCGCTTCACGTCCCGGGCGTGGATCACGGCCTGGGGCGCGCCCGTGGAGCTGATCACGATGTCCACTTCCGAGAGGCGGCTGTACAACTCCTCAAAGGCCAGGGGCTCTCCCTCGAACTGCTGGGCCAATTCCTCGGCCCGGGAAAAGGTGCGGTTGGCCACGAAAATCTTGCTGATGCCCGCGGAAAGCAGGTGGGCCGCGGCCAGCTCCGCCATCTCCCCCG
>QZKZ01000376.1 GCA_004796465.1 Desulfovibrio sp. | reverse complement strand
TCTCTACACAGAGCAGGGTATGGGACTTGCCCTGGACAGGCTTGCGCTCGACGGCTTGGTCTGCGTGGTCATGCCCTTGAACCTGCCGCCTCGGGCCGGGCTCAGGATACCCGCGACCATCATGGCGACAATGCGGGCCAGGGGGCTGGAGCCAGGCCCGCGTTTGGCCCTTATCCGCACCCAGACCCGGCTGCTGTTACTGGCGAGCATTAGGCCCCTGTCCCCCACCGACGAGCGCCTGATCCGCGAGTTTTGCGGGCAGCGTTGGTTCGATCTGGCCTGGCTGCCCCATCTTGCGCCCGAGGAAGCCAACCAATATACGGCTTTGGCGCAGCCCTGGTTTTACGAGGGCATGGCCGCCTTGCTCGGTCCGGACAACAAGGAATTCATGGACAATCACATCTTCGCCTTGCACCCGGCAAGTGACGACCGGCCCTACGCCAACAGCTTCCTGCGCTGGGGAACTCTGCCCGAACTTCTTCCCCAAATGGGGCGGGGCGGGATTTCCCTCATGGAGCAGGGGGGGCTGATCATTGCCGCGTCCCTGGCGCAAGCCGTGCTCGCGGCCAGCCTGTTTATCCTTGCACCGGTGCTCCTTGCCCGGCGCACCAGGATCAGGGGTGGACGCAAGCTGGCGCAGACAGGATACTTTCTGGCCTTGGGCCTGGGCTACTTGGTCGTGGAATTGATGGTCATGAAACGGGCGGCCCTGTGGCTGGGCGACCCGCTCTTGGCCGTGGCCGTGGTTCTGGCCGTGTTCCTGCCCCTGACAGGCCTGGGCAGCGGGTATGCGGGCCGCATCCTTGGGCGCGGTTCAAGCAAGGGGCAGGCATGGCTGGGGTGCGCTGTGATCGGGATCGTGCTGAGCGCGCTCCTTGTCTTTTGGGGTGGGCACTATTTCAGCGGCTCTTTGCTCGCCTTGCCCCTTTTGGCGCGGATTGGCGGCGTGGCCTTGCTCACGGGGCCGCTGGCCTTTTTCCTGGGAATTCCTTTTCCCTTGGGGCTGGCGCGGGTTGCGGCGCAGAGCCCGGAACGCACACCGTGGCTGTGGGCCGTGAACGGTTGCGGGTCGGTTGTGGGGCCGCTGCTCGCTCAACTCGTTGTCGTGGAGTGGGGTATCGCGGCCACGGCGGCCTGCTCCATTGGCCTCTACCTGGCCGCGTGGCGCTTGGCCAGGGTCATGGTGGAGCCTGCCGGACAATGGTGACGAGCCGTCCCAGCCGGCAACCCTGTCTATTCCATTCGGCCCACGGGCATGATCAACAAGGGATGTTCTTCGCCACGGGCTCCGAGCACCTGTTGTACAGAAACATCGTTGAACGCGCCGACCATGACCGTGCCCAACCCCATGGCCGCGGCCGCCAAACCGATATCTTGGCCTGCAGCGCCCACCTCCATGTGCACGTATTGTTCGCCCCGTTGGCCATAACGGTCCGTGATCCTGGAGTAGACCGCGCATACCCCGATCATGATCTGGGCCTGGGCCATCCATGCCTGGTTAAGACAGGCAGCGGCTACATCGCCTCGTTTGTCGCCTTGGGCTGTTGCCTGGAGCGCGTGCTCTTGGGGGATGTAACGGTACACGCCGGGATCAAGCTCCGGGCATTCACCGCTGATGAGAAACAGCTCCAAGGGAAACAAGGCTCCGGCAGAGGGCACGCAACGAAATCCCTTGGGATGGGTCGCGCCTTGGGCTGAATACAGCAGCAAGGAAACCTCGGCCAGACAGACGCCGCCGGGTGTGTAGCGCCGTACAGAACGCCGGGCCGCAAGGGCTTCTATCAAGGAATCGTTGGCAGGGGCCTCGGGTCGGGGCAGGGGCAAGGATTGGGTTGGCATGGCCGAACTCCAGGGGCGTGGCCTTTTTGCTGAAGCAAGGCCGTGATCTGGGATGAGCCTGGAAGAAGCATACTCCATTCCCCTGACCAGGCAAAGGGCCAAACCTTGATTTGCCGGGCCGAGTCGGCTACCCAATAGTTTCCGGCACTTGTCGGAATTTCCAGGCCTTGGACACGCTCAGGGCCCGTAAGGAGGACGCAGTGACATCCATCAGCCAGTTCATGGAGAAACACTTCAAGCATTTTAATGCGCGCGAGACCCTGGATGCGGCCAGGGCGTGGAACAGCCTGCTCGACGCGGGCGGCCAGATGTTTCTCACCTTGGCCGGGGCCATGTCCACGGCGGAAATCGGGATTTCCCTGAGCCAAATGATCCGCCAGGGCAAGGTGCACGGGATCTGCTGCACAGCCGCCAACCTGGAGGAAGACCTGTTCAACCTGTTCAACAACAGGGAATATGAACTGGTGCCCCATTACAAGGACCTGACCCCGCAACAAGAGGCCGAGCTCAGGGATCGGCAGCTGAACCGGGTCACGGACACCTGCATCCCCGAGACCGTGATGCACCAGGTGGAGAAAATCCTCTACGACATGTGGCGGGATGCCGCGGAACAGGGCACAGCCAAATATCCCTGGGAATATTTTTACGATTTACTGGATCTGTCCGATGTGGAGGATCACTTCCAAGTGGACCGGGAGCACTCCTGGGTCTTGGCGGCCAAGGAGATGGGGTTGCCCATTTACGCGCCGGGCTGGGCCGACTCAACCATGGGCAACAAATACACGGCCCTGATCATGGAAGGAAAAATCAAGCACCACCACGCCGTGCGCACGGGCACGGAACAGCTGGAGCACCTGGCCAACTGGTATTTGCAGCGCGTGGAAGCGGACGTCCCCGTGGGGTTTTTCCAGATCGGCGGCGGCATTGCCGGGGACTTTCCCATTTGCGTGGTGCCCATGATCATCCAGGACCTCAAGAAGCCGATCCCCTATTGGGCCTACTTCTGCCAGATCAGCGACTCCACCACATCCTACGGCTCGTACTCCGGGGCCGTGCCCAACGAAAAGATCACCTGGGGCAAGCTCGACGTGGCCACGCCCAAGTACATGATCAACTCGGACGCCTCCATCGTGGCGCCGCTCATCTTTGCCTACGTGCTGGGACAGTGAGGCTTGGCCGGGAACGCGGCCAAGGGGCATTTTTTTGATGCGAGGACTTAGGGCCGCAGGGCCGAGACAACGGCCACGGCCTTGATGCCTTTTTTTTCGCCGGTAAAGCCGAGGCCTTCCTCGGTGGTGGCCTTGAGAGAGACCTGCTCCGGCAAAAGGGCCAAGAGCCGGGCCACCCCGGCCTTGATCCGCTCCTTGTGCGGAGCCAGCTTGGGCACTTGGGCGATGATGGTCAGGTCCACATGGGTGAGGGTGATCCCGGCCTTGGCGATGTCCAGGAGCACGTGGTCCACGAAATAGCTGGATTCCAGATTCTCGAATGCCGGATCAGAGTCGGGGAAGCGGTCGCCGATGTCTCCGCCACCCAGAAGGCCGAGCAGGGCGTCGGTCAAGGCGTGCAAGAGAACATCCCCGTCCGAGTGGGCCACTACTTCATAGGGGCCTTGGATCAGTTCACCGCCCAACTTGAGCTGCCTGCCCGGACCGTAGCGGTGCACGTCGTAGCCCCAGCCGGTGATGGGCGTGGGCGCGGCCATGGCGTCCTCCTGTCTTGAGTCGTGTGCCAGTCGCGCCAAGTCCTCGGGCACGGTTATCTTCACGTTGCTTTGTTCGCCCTGGACAATGTGGACGGATTCCCCCAACTGTTCGACCATGGAGGCGTCGTCCGTGACTTCCCAGTTTTCTTGGGCTGCGCGTTCATGGGCCAGGTCCAGGACATCGCGGGAAAAGGCTTGGGGCGTTTGCACGGCCATGAGCCGGGAGCGGTCCAAGGTGGTCTCGACAAGAGGGATATCCGCGTTGGGGGCGACCTGCTTGATGGTGTCCGTGACAGGGAGTCCGGGAATCGCGGCCTTGGCTCCATCATCAAGGGCTTGCAGTAATTCATTGACCATTTGGGCGGAAAAAAATGGCCGCGCCGCATCGTGCACCAGGACCGCGTTGCATTCGGACGGCAACTCGGCCAAACCCTTGGCCACGGAATCCTGCCTGCGCTCCCCGCCAGGAGTAATACGCCAGACCACACCCAGGTCCTGTTGGGCCATGAGGCTCCGGGCCAATTGCTCTCGTTTGGCATACTCCTCGGCGTCATGGCCCGGCAGCACCAGGACGATGCCCTTGATCCGGGGAACGCGGGCCAGGGTCTGGGCGCAGTTCCAGAACAAGGGATGTCCTTGGTGGAGCAGGAATTGTTTGGTGTCGGGCGCGCCTGCCTTGGCCAGGCGGACGCCGCGTCCAGCGGCAAGGATAACGGCCCAAGGGGTGGTCATGGTGTGGTAAAGGGGAGCCGGACTATAAGCCGGGTTCTGTACCCCTTGCGGGGCGGTCGTCATTCCTCTAGGACCGGAATTGCTCCCGGCCTCAAGCAGCCTACCCGGAGGCTCGGTCGGGCCGACCTCGAACGCCTCCCTATTTGGCCTTGCTCCGGACGGGGTTTACCTGGCCGGCTGCGTCGCCGCAGCCGCCGGTGGGCTCTTACCCCACCTTTTCACCCTTGCCTCCCGCACGGGGTGCGGGGTCGGCGGTTTGTTTCTGTGGCACTGTCCGGGGATCGCTCCCCCTGGGGGTTACCCAGCGTCCCGCCCTGCGGAGCCCGGACTTTCCTCCCCGGGTCCCAAAGAACCCGCGGCAACGACCCGTCCGACTCCCCTATTACTATACGACCCAAGTCGCCTCAGGTCAAAATTCCAGGGTTATTC
>QZKZ01000424.1 GCA_004796465.1 Desulfovibrio sp. | reverse complement strand
GGAGGGGGAGATGGCGCACTGTTGGTCTGTTCAGGACCATATCCGTGTTCTCATCGTCATGGGCGCTCTGCTTGTTGTGCTCCTGGCACCCTGCCCGGCCCAAGCCGAATTCACGGGGTCCCTGGATCAGCTCTTTCCGCCTGCCATCGGTGACCTGACCTTGGTCGAAGTGACCAATGACAGCGACTATAGCGATAGCTACTCGGAAACCCGCGAATACACACGCGAGGGCTACGACTACGTGGTGGACGTGACCATTCGTGTGTACCGCGATCCCGATAGGTCGCACACCCGGCCCGCGCTGACTCCGAGCAGCGTCAGCAACATCATCCACTGGCCCACGCCCACGGTGTCCGAGACGAGCTACGACTGGGACAGCGAGCAGGACCTGACCATTGACGGCTGGCCCGTATACGGCATCCGTTTCCATATCCAGGCCTATGGGGTGTCCTACCTCTCGGCCAAGAACAATGTGCATATTTATGTGGGCACGGAGCACGCGCATTTTGACCGGGTCGAGGAAGCTGTGGCCGAGGCATACTCCCGCGAGGCCTACGAGTATATTCTGCCCCGCATTCCCTTGCCCGGCTTGGGCTGGGGGGCCATGGGCGGGATTGCTGCGGCTATTCTGCTCCTGGGTGGAGGCGCGATAGTGTTTTTCCGGCTCAAGGGCCCGGGCCGCGTGCCCAAGGCAGCCAAGCCCGTATCGTCTCCAGCTTCCTCGCCAACGCCAGCCAAGCCCGCTCCAGCGCCCGAGCCGCCTCCCAAACCAGCGCCAGGCCCTTCGCCCACGTTCGAACCGTTGCCTGACCCCGCGTCCGAGGGGCCGCAGGTCGACTTCAGCGGCGAGACCCCACCGCCTTCCACCGGGCCGCAGCTCAATTTCCTGGACATCCCGCTGAGCACTGGTGTGGGCAGCCCCAGCCTGAATTTCCAGGACACAGGGCAAGAACAGCAGCAACAGGACAGGGATGAGGACCGGGAAGAGGACCGGGACAAGGAGCCGGAGATTCTCGACTTGCAGTGCTCGCGCAAAGTGCTGCGCCGCCAGGAACCCCTGGAAGCGGAGTTGTCCCTGCGCCTCCTGGCCCGGGACATGTCGCCCCTGGGCGGGTATGTTGTGGAACTGGGCGCGGACAGCGGCCAAGTCATGCCGCCGAACGTGACCACCGGGCCGGACGGAAGGGCGAGCGCCCAGTGGTCCGCGAGCGAACACCCAGGCCTGGACGTGCGGGTCTGGGGCCGGGTGGCGAGCCACAGCGGAGTCACGGATTTCAAGCGGATGCGCAATGAAGAGGATTATCCCGCGCGTTTGGAAGCGGTCACGCGCCACTCCCGGATCAGGACTGATGGACAAGACAGTTCTGATATCCAGTATACGGTGTATGACCAGGACGGCGGGCGCATGGAAGGCGTCGCCATCGTGGTGGACGTGGTCCAGGGCGGGGGAAGCCATGGCTGGAAATACGGAGCCAACAGGACCGACGCGGCGGGCGAGGTCTGGGGCACGTACACCGGCCCGGACAGCCGCAGACAACGCGATATACCGGATACAGCCAGGCTCGCGGCCCGTTGCGCGGACTACCAACACGTGACCGCGAGCGCCGAGGTCGCCCAGGAGATCGAGAAGCGAGCCGTGAGAATTGAGGTGACCGCCAGGCCCGACTCCCTGCCTGCTGACGGCAAGTCATCCACCCAGGCCAGGGCCGTGTTGCTTGATGATCGCAATGATCCCGTGCCGGACCGCCCCCTGGAGCTGTTCACCTCGCCCGAGGAACACGCGGCCGGGCTGTCGACCCTGCGCGGGGTCACGGATCAGGCCGGGGCCATGGATTTCTCCTTCACCATGGAGCAGACCGTGCAGGCTTCCTCTGTTGCGCTCATCGCCCGGCTGGAACAGGGCGAGGAAGCGCCGCTTGAGGGCCGGGCCGAGATCGCAGTGTCGCGGTATACTCTCCAGGTCTCGGCGGACAAAGACCGACTTGCCGCGGACGGCAGGGACCGGGCCGTGATTACCGCCACCTTGTCCCGCGAATCCGGCGAGCCCGTGGCAGGCGAGACCTTGGCCGTGGAGGTCGCCGCCGAGGCAGGCCAAGGCAGCGTGGAGCCCCAAAGCGCGGCCACCAGCGACCAGGGCCGGGCCGAGTTCACCTATACCGCAGGGAACGAGCCGGGCCGCGTCACTCTCACCGTGTCCGTGGCCACGCAAGAGGAGGTCCGCGCCGAGACCGTTCTTGAGCAAGTGGTTGAAGATTTCTTTGATATAGAGCTGAAGCACCACCACATGGGCGCGGTGCTGCGCTTTGAGCGCAAGGAGCAGGCCGTGGGGCGGCACAAGGGGCTCTTGGCTGGGGACATTGCCTCGGTCC
>QZKZ01000096.1 GCA_004796465.1 Desulfovibrio sp. | reverse complement strand
GAGTGTGGGTAGGGGCCTTGCATGGCGGCTTGAATCTCTTTGACCCGGACGGGACATTATTGGGCAATTGGGGAGTTCGCCCCGGGGAAACCCACCACCTCGTGGGAGACGAGACAAGCATATTGAAGTACTGGGTCTCCGCATTACTGCTGGATTCTCAAGGGAGGCTCTACATAGGGTATGACGATGGCGGCTTTTCCATATACCTGCCGGAACGTGAACATTTTACCCACTTTGACGGCGATGGAATCCATGTCTTGGGAACCGTGACGAGGTTTTTGGAAGACGGCCGGGGACTGGTATGGATAGCGACCCGCATGGGCCTGACCCGGTTTGATCCGGCAACGCAGGCCATGGACACCTACACCATTCATGATGGCCTGCCCAGCGCCAGCGTGCGCAGCCTGGAAATGGACAGTGCGGGAAAGCTGTGGTTGGGAACCAGCGCGGGGTTGGTGAACTTCGACCCCAATCGAAGATCCTTCAGGGTCTACGACATACGCGACGGACTAGAGGATAACGAATTTCTCACCGGCTCCTGTATCTCTTCCGACGGGACAATGTATTTCTCCAGTAGCACTGGCATCACGAGTTTTAATCCAGAACGCTTCGAGGACAACACATTTGCACCTCCGGTTGTCCTGACCGGGGTCAGTCTGTTCAATACCCCGGTTGAACCCGGGCCGGAATCCATCTTGGGCACAACGCCCAGCCTTGCCGAGTCCATTGTGCTCAACCCCGAGATGGACGTCGTGGGCTTTGAGTTCGCGGCCCTGAATTATCTTGGCGCGGACAAGAACCGCTACCAATATCGCCTGGAAGGTTTGGAGAACGAGTGGAACGAGGTGGGGTCGGATCGGCGTTTTGCCACGTATACGGACTTGCATCCCGAGCAGTATGTGTTTCGGGTGCGGGGATCGAACAACGACGGATTGTGGAGCGACAAGGAGGTCTCGCTTACGGTAACAGTGCTGCCGGACTGGTGGGAAACGTCATGGTTCAAGGCAACTCTGGTCTTGGGTCTGGTATGCGCCACCTATGGAGGGGTCAGGCTGCGCATCAACATCCTGCAGCGGCAAAAACAACGGCTTGAGCATCAAGTTGCTGAGCGTACGGAAGAATTGGCCCAAGCCAACAAGAAGCTGGAAAATCTGGCCAAGGTGGATGGCTTGACCCAAGTGGCCAATCGCCGCAGCCTGGATGCCTTTTTGGCTCAGGAATGGCAGCGCTTGGCCCGAGAGGAAAGGGTGCTGAGCGTGATTCTCCTGGATATTGATTACTTCAAGAAATTCAATGATATGTATGGGCACCAAGTGGGTGACGAGTGTCTCAAGGACGTGGCCCAGGCCATAACCCGCGTGGTCAGGCGGCCCTCGGACCTGGTGGCCCGGTATGGCGGCGAGGAGTTCGCCGTGATCATGCCGGAAACAGACACAGAGGGCGCGAAACACGTTGCCGAGCAGATCCGCCGTGAAGTGGCCGCGCTCAAGATCGAACATCGGAACTCGCAAGCAAGCGATACAGTGAGCGTGTCCTTGGGGGTGGCCACATGCGCGCCCGATGTCGACACAACACCCAAGATCCTGGTGCATTTGGCGGACCAAGCGTTGTATCAGGCCAAGCAGGCCGGCCGGGACAGGGTGGTGGTCAGCGAGGAGTAGCCGCCAGGGAATTATTCCCAATTCAACAAGAAAGGTGCCCTTCAGAGTTCACTGGACTCACGGCGTTCTCGGCTGCGTTCTGATTATCCCATGTATTGAAGAACAGAAAAAACACCCGCCTTCTTGATACCGACATATCTGTCTGCTATGCATGCCCGAGTAACCATGGGTTTCCAGGCATTGTGCCCAAATTCCGCCATTGTTTCCTAAGCCAAAGGTGGCTCCGTCATGCCTTACTTGCGTTCTCCGGGCAAAAGGCAACCCAGCGCGATACAGGATCATGCCAAAGGTCATTGGCTGACTATCGCGCTTGGGGTCATTGTCATCGTCGCGGCAAGCCTTGCCCTGCTCTATTTCTCGACATCCTCCACACCAACAACGAACAGTGAAATCCCCAAGCGGCCCATTGTCCTGGACATGGACGGCGAAGGGATCGCCATTGTGGATAAGCATCCTTCAGAAGCCTTTTTTGATGTGGATCTTGATGGATTTCGCGAAGAAACAAGTTGGATTGCCCCCAATGACGCCTTTCTGGTGATGGACGCCAACGGCAACCAAGCCATCGACAACGGATGCGAAATGGTCAACGACCACAGGCGCTATCTTCCCGATGAGTGCATGACGCTCCCTTCCCTGGATGAAAACGGAGATTTGCTGATCAACGCCCAGGACGAAGCATTTCACGAGTTGTTGCTGTGGCAAGATGAGTTCGGGGATGGGGTCTCTGAACCCGGGGAACTCACGCCTTTGGCTGAAACAGGTGTCGTGTCCATTGCCATCGACCAAGGGGGAAACCCCCTTCACTTCAGCAACAGCACGGGAGAAACCGGGCTAGTTCAGGCCGTTTATCTTGTTTTCGACAACATGGTTACCTGGCGGGACGAGGAGGAATGTTGCAGCAGCGTGAGAACATTCGGCGACCCCCCATGTCTGCGTGGGTATGGTAGGGTTGAATGTTTGCATCCCGCCATGGAGAACAATCCTGAACTACGAGAAATGGTCGCAGTGATGGCTGAAATGGACGACATCGCGAGCCTATATACGGCTATTGACGACTTGTTGGCCGTATGGACGGGTGCGGACCATATCTCCCCAACCGACGAGAAAGACGGCTATAATGCTCGAAAACTGGTGATTTTAGAGGCCATGTTGGGCGAGGAAATGCCTGCGCTTCAAGACGAGCACCTGGGATGCCTTGATTCGCTGTACTCCATAATAAAAAATCATACCTTCACGACCTTTGCCATCCAGTCCGTATATTCCGAGAAGTTCTCCAGATGTCGTTGGGGCGCTTACCACGATAGGTTCGTTTGTTACGTCGGCGAGGACATGCCTGCCTATTTTTCTCTGATGACGAACGCAACGGAAAGGGATGAACTTCCCTATCTGGGAATCATTATTGACTCCATGGACTCGTATACAGGCGTCACCCTGGAGACTCTCGAGCCCTTTGTCGATCCCGAAGCATATGCCGTCATGCGCGATCCCTACATTGGTTCCGAGCCAGTCTTGCCTCACCACTACCACTGCCCGGGGTAAGGGGCGGCAAACCCAAGCGTTTGTACGCCATATTCGGGATTCCTTTTTCCAACCCACACAACAAGGAAACCAGCATGAGACAGCAATTGGCGGTAATGGCTTTGGCAGCGGTGTTGGTGATGGCCGTGGCCGCACCGGTCCTGGCCGACGTTTCGTTGGAAGAAGCAGGTGCCTACGCGGAGCAGGGGGACTACTCCCGGGCCGTTACCCTGTATACCCAAGCCATTGATTCGGGAGAGCTTGGCCAAGCCGAGCTTGAGCAAGCCCATGTGGAACGAGGCATGGCCCTGTTCAATGCCGGAGAGTACGAGGCCGCAGCCCAAGACTTCAGCACGGTGCTGGCCATGAATCCGGACCGGATCAATTGTTACGGCGCCCGGGCGCGGTGCTGGCGGGAGTTGGAGAATTACCCCCAGGCGGAAAGCGACCTGGCCCGGGCCATGGAACAGGATCCGGACAATCCCGAGTATTATGAAACCAGGGCGGGCCTGCGTTCGGTACAGGGCGACGTGCAAGGCGCTTTGGATGATTACCTCAAGGTGGCGGAACTCAACCCGGCCGAGGCGCACCTGGCCTATCTGAACTGCGCCGGTCTGGGCATCATGACCGGCGACAATCGGCTGATCTACGATTATGCAACAAAAGCCTTGGATTTGGATCCCTCCTTAACCAAGGCATACATCTTCTTGGCTGAAGCTTTGATGGCCAGGGGAGAAATAGATCAAGCCATGGAGTCATTGGAAAAGGCTCTGGAACTTGATCCACAATGTGCAGAGGCCTACTCAACCCGAGGAGTCATACATCGCCGCCTGGGCCAGTTGGAGCAGGCCTACGATGATTACGGTCGGGCCATAGAATTCAACCCCGACGACCCATGGACCTGGACCCGCCGAGGTAATCTGCTCAGGGAAATGGAGCGATATGAGGAAGCTGTGGCGGATTACGATCAAGCCGTGCTCCTCGCGCCTTCCCCCCTGTTTTATTATAACCGGGTGGGCTGCCTGATTCGAATGGAAGAATATGAGCGGGCTGTTGAGGACTGCAATCGTGTTCTGGCCGAGGAACCGGAAAACAGCAGAGCCTATTTTGCCCGGGGCCACGCCCTGTGGGAGCTGGGCGACCCGCAAGCCGCCTTGGAGGATTTTACCCTGGCGCTCAAGTACGACCCCTCAAACCTGGACGTGTACTATTTAAGGGCTGAAGCGTATCGCACTCTGGGCGACGAAGTCCGGGCGGAGCAAGATCTTGCCTGGAGAGCTTTTTATATGGCTATATACTTGAGCGACAACGGCGAATTGGGGCAGGCCCTGGGACTCATGGACCAAGCCCTGGATAGTGTGCCGGATTTCGCTGATGGCTGGGCTTTGATGGGCCTTCTTCAACAAAAGGCCGGGAACATGGAGCAGGCCTTGCCGTGCATGGAAAAAGGCCTTGCCCTGGGGTACAACGAAGCGTGGCTGATGAATGCCGTGGTTTGGGAACTAGCGACCAGCGCCAACCCGGCCCTGCGCAATCCCGAACGAGCCGTGGAATTGGGGGAGCAACTGCTTGAGGTCGAGAGCACTCCTGAATTCATGGATACCCTAGCTGCGGCATACGCAGCGATCGGGGAATTCGACAGGGCCGTTGATCTCCAGGGTGAAGCCATGGTGCAGGCTATGCTTTTCGGCCAGGATAAAACACCCTACCAAGAGCGCCTGCATTTGTACCAGTCGGGCCAAGCGTATTATCAATCAGAATAAATCAAAGACCCAAGCTCCACCGGTCCCTTCATGGAGAAAGGACCGGTGGGAACCCTCTTGATGTTACCTGAGTTACTGAATTAATCCGTGCCCACCACGGACTGGGGAACCCCGAATATCTTTGGCGTCAGCTTCACATACCAGGCTGCGGACTGGACCTGGATGATGTAGGCTGCGGCCACCACCAGGGCAGCGTCCGCGCCTTGCTCGCCAAAGGCGTTCATGGCCATGGCCAGGGCAATGGACAGATTGCGCATGACCGATCCGTAGACCATGGCGATGGCGTCGTCGCGGGGCAGCAGCTTCTTGCCCAAGAGGGTGCTCATGGAGAAGTTGATCACGTAGAGCAGCAGCAGCGGCGCGAGAATGATGAGCAGCACCTGGGGGGCGTCTGCAATGGTCCGGGCCTTGAGCGCCAAGGCCACGAACACGATGCCCAGCACGCCCACAGTGGACAGGACCGGAAAGCGAGGGGCCACGTGCTTCTGAAAATCCTCTTGGCCATATCTGCGGATAAGCAGCCGCTGAGTGGCGTAACCCAAGGCCATGGGCAGGAATACGATAAAAAAGACCTGCTTGAGAACCGCAAGCACGTCCACCTCAATGGACGCGCCCATGAGCAGCTTCACGTAAAAAGGGGTGAGCAGAGAGCCCAGGACCAGCCCGGCAACAGTCATTTTCACGGCAGCAGCCATGTTGCCCTTGGCGAACCCGGTCCAGGAGATGGTCATGCCGCTGGTGGGCACCAAGCCGGCAAGCAGCAACCCAAGCGCCATGTAAGGCTCGTCAGCGAAGACCGCCAGGCCGATCCCCCAGGCCAAAAAGGGAATGACCAGGAAGTTCACGGCCTGGGTAATGAGTTGGGCCTTGGTGTCGCCGCCTTCAAAGACTTTTTTCACCTTGAGGGTGACCATCATGGGGTAGACCATCAAAAAGGTGAAGGGGATGATCATGGCCTTGAGCCAGGAAGCATTGAAGAGCAGGCCAAAGCCAAAGCCCAGGATCATCATAATGGGAATGGCCAGGGTTAGGTTCTTGGTGATGAGCTGCAAAATACGCCACATGTGAAGCCTCGCTCATGATGCACGGGAAAGGTCCCATGGAAGGAGTTGGGGGAAGGAAAAGCGCCTGAATCGTTGCGAATGATTATTAATAAGGCGAATTCCCCCATTGGCAAGAGGGAAATTATGCGAGCACGAAAAAAGGGCTTGGGAAGAACCCAAGCCCTTGTTTTCTCTGGTGCCGAGGGACAGAATTGAACTGCCGACACGGGGATTTTCAGTCCCCTAAATGGCAATTTTCAGCAACACTCGACAAGATTAAAATCAAACCAAAAGCCTTGACAGACAAGCGTTTTCGTGATTTATTAATTTCAAGCAAAACCCCGCAAAGTGTCCGCAAAGGCTGGGCTATGGCTGGGCTGGAAT
>QZKZ01000278.1 GCA_004796465.1 Desulfovibrio sp. | reverse complement strand
CTCGGCCAGGGCGGTTTGGCAAGACAAGCACCAGTAGATGGGCTTTTTGGAGCGCGCCACGGACCCGGAAGCCATGAAGTTGCCCAGTTCCCGCGCCGTGGCCGCCTCATAGGAGGGATGCATGGTAAGGTAGGGCTGGTCCCACTCGCCAAGCACACCCAAGCGTTTGAACTCCTTGCGCTGGATGCTCCAGTATTTTTCAGCATAGGAGCGGCACCGCTTGCGGATGGCCGTGGGGGGCAAAGAGTCCTTTTTTTCGCCCAGTTCCTTTTCCACCTTGTGTTCAATGGGCAGGCCGTGGCAGTCCCAGCCCGGCACGTACGGAGTTTCAAAACCCTGCATGTTGCGGGATTTGACGATGATGTCCTTGAGCACCTTGTTCAGGGCCGTGCCCAGGTGGATGTGGCCGTTGGCGTAGGGCGGGCCGTCGTGCAGCACATAGCGGCCCTGGGGATTGTTGCTGGTGGTCATGGCCCGGTAGGCGTCGATCTCCTGCCACTTCTTGAGCAGTTCGGGCTCGCGCTGCTTGAGATTGGCCTTCATGGGGAATGAGGTCTTGGGCAGGTGCAGGGTCTTCTTATAATTACTCATGGCGGAAAACGCCTCCAACAAAAGGGGATTGAACGATCACTCGGATTACAATGCAGGGCGCGGCCAGGGTCATGGCGAAGCGCTCACGATACAAGAAGGAAAGGGAGTGGCGGGCCGGGTACAGGCGAGTCAAAAACCGGTCTGGCCGGTTTGCAACTGGGCCATTTCCCTGAGCACGGCCAAGGACTCCTCGGCCTCCTTGGGGTCCAGGATGCGGATGGCGAAACCCGCGTGAATAATCAGGTAATCGCCGATTTGGGGCGGCGGGTCCAGCAGCATGAGCGAGGCCTTGACATAGGTCTCGCTGTCTCCGACACGGCAGTTGGCCATGCCGTTTTCCAGTTCCTCGACCTTGGCGGGTATTGCCAGACACATGAGGTTTACTCCATGACGGCTGTTACAGGGGGAGAAGGACCGAAACCCTTATTGCGTTTTGGGCGTATACGATCCGCCCGCTTGGGTGATCTCGTTCAGCACGATCTCAGCGACCCGTGGCAGGACCTTGGCGGTGTCCTCGGAAAGTTCGATGGACATGGTGGAGTAGTCCTTGGGTTCGATACCAATGATAACCGCTTCCGGCTGTTTGTCCACCATGCCGCAAACAATCAGGGTGTCCACCAAGTCCGTGTCGTGCAGGGAATTGTTGAAGGCTAGTGATTTGCGCAGGTCGTCGCCGGTAAGGCGGTAGATGGAGCCGGGCTCGTCGCCCCCAAGCACCGCGTCGACCACGATGAGATAGTCGGACTGGGTGATGGGGTAAATGAGCTTGCTGCCCAGGGTACCGCCGTCCATAAGCTCCACATTGTCCGAAAAGTCGTATTCGGCTTGGAGTTTTTCCACGGCGCGCACGCCCACGCCTTCGTCGGTGTAGAGAATGTTGCCCACACCGAGCACCAGAATTTTTTGTCCGTTTTGAGTGTTTTGGCTCATGGCGCTCGTTTGTAATGAAAAACCGGGCCGCACGCAAGGCCGGTCTTTGCCCGGAAAGGCCTGGAGAGAAAATCTCCGCCGGGGTTGGGGGTTGAAAAAAAAGGACCCGGCCGAGGCCGGGTCCTTTGGATACGAACGGGTGATCCGTGACTTAGAAGGCCTTGAACTTGTGCACCTTGTTGGTCGTGGGATCGATGACGTGCACGCCGCAGGCGATGCAGGGGTCGTAGGAGTGGACCGTGCGCAGGATTTCGACCGGGCGCTCGGGATCAAAGATCGGGGTGCCCACAAGGGCTTCCTCGACCGGGCTGAGCAGGTCGTTTTCACAGCGGGGGCCCAGGTTCCAGGTGGAGGGCACCACGAGCTGGAAGTTCTCGATGACGCCGTTCTTCTGGGTCATCCAGTGGGACAGGCCGCCGCGAGGCGCGGTCACGAAACCAACACCTTGGGACTCTTCAGGCCATTCCCACTCGGTGTACAGTTCGGTGTCGCCGGAGGCAACGTTGTCTTCGAGCTCTTGCAGCCAGCCTTCGGTCTTGGCGGCGATGATCGCGGTCTCGATACCGCGGGCAGCGGTGCGGCCCAGGGTGGAGAACAGGGCGGTGGCGTCCACGCCGAGTTTCTCGAGAACCATGTTGGTCACGGCCACGGACTCTTCTTGGCCCTTGGCATAGGCAACCAGGGTCTGGGCCAGAGGGCCCACTTCGCAGGATTTGCCCATGTAGCGGGGAGCCTTCATCCAGGAGTAGCGCTCTTTGTCGTCCAAGCTGGTGTACAGGGGCTCGGTCACGCCATCATAGGGATGCAGCGTGGAGTCGCCATCGTACCAGGAGTGCTTGATGGACTCAGCGATTTCGTCGGGGTTGAAGTCTTGCACACCGGCGATGTCGCGGTCAAAGATAGCGCCGGCCGGGTAGTAGCGGCTGGCCAGGTCGTATTCGTCAGTGGGGAACTCACCAAAGGTCAGGAAGTTGGTGGTGCCGCCGATACCGGCCCAGTCTTTGTAGAAGCCGGCAACCGCGAGCAGGTCGGGGATGTAGACCTGTTCGATGAAGGCCTTGGTCTCTTGGTAGAGGCCGCGGAATTCATTGATGCGCTCGGGGGTCAGGGCGTCGTAGTTGGTGACGCCGCCGGCAACGGTGAACTGGGTGTGGGGGTTCTTGCCGCCCCAAACCGCCATGGCGCGGGCCGCCTTGACCTGGAGGTGCAGAGCTTCCAGGTAGTGGGCCGTGGCGATGAGGTCGACTTCCGGGGGCAGAACGTAAGCTTCGTTGGGGGTGTCGCCCAAGAAGTACGCGTTGGTGAAGATACCGAGTTGGCCACTTTCGATGAACGCTTTGAGCTTGGCTTGCACGGCGGCCAAGTCGTCGGCGTTGGTCGGGCGCTCGGAGATGGAGTTGGCGATGTCCGCAGCGGCTGCGGGATCGGCGTTGAGCGCGTTGGCCACGTTGACCCAGTCCAGAGCGTGCAGATGATAGAAATGCACGATGTGGTCGTGCATGTACTGAGCGGCCATGCACAGGTTACGCATCAAGGACGCGTTTTTGGGGATGTTGACGCCGATGGCGTTGTCCACGCAACGGGTGGAGGCCAGGGCGTGCACGTAGGTGCAGACACCGCAGGCGCGCTGGGTGAAGTGCTGCGCATCCCGGGGATCGCGGCCTTTGAGGATGATTTCGAGGCCACGGAAGAGCTGGGAGCTCGACCAGGCATTTTTGACTTTACCATTTTCCACTTCGACTTCGATGCGGAGATGGCCCTCGATCCGAGTGATCGGATCGACTACCACCATTCCGTTGTAGTCACCTTGGGCTGCCATATTGATTCCTCCTTAGGCGAAGCAATTGACTGTGTTGCTTGTCATTCCCTTCAGTTGCGACGAGCCTACATTTCGTAGAACGGGCTCATGTTGTCCCAGAAATCCGGTTCGCTGCAGCCGATGCAGGGGTGGCCCGCGATGATCGGGAAGGTCGTGTCGTTAAACAGAACCTTGGGGCAGTTGTTGAAGGTGTCCGGACCCTTGCAGCCCAGTTCGTACAAGCAGGCGCCGTTCTTGGCTTCCTCGGAAGCGAACGAGGTGGCGAATTCGCCGTTCTCGAACTTCTCCAGGCGAGGGCAGTTGTCGTGCACGGCTTCGCCGTAGAACAGCTCGGGACGGTTGTAGCTGTCCAGCGGGGGGATGCCGCCGTTGTTGGTCAGGTAGTAGACCACGGCGCCCACGAAGTTGATGGGGTTGGGCGGGCAGCCCGGGATGTTCACGGTAGTGATGCCGCCCAGGGCTTCGCTCACGCTCACGGCCTGGGAGGGGTTGGGGGCGGCTTTTTGCACGCCGCCGTAAGAGGCGCAGGTGCCCATGCAGATCGTGGCAGCGGCCTTGGGAACCACGTGCTCAATGATGGACAGCATGGTCTTGCCGGAGACCTTGCCCCAGGCGCCGTCTTCGATCATGGGAACGCCGCCTTCCACCACGCAGACGAACTCGCCTTCAATGGCGTGTTCCAGAGCGCGTTCCACAGCGTCGCCCGCGCCGGCCATCAAGGTCTCGTGGTAGTCCAGGGAAATGGTGTCCAGGATCAGAGCGTCAATGTAGGGATCCATGGTACGCAGGACCGCTTCGGAGCAGCCCGTGCATTCCGCCAAGTGCAGGTAGACCACCGAGGGACGCGCACCGCTGGTGAGCGCTTCGGCGACCTTGGGCGCGAAAGCCGGACCCATGCCCATGGCCACGGCAACGGCCGTACAGAATTTCATGAAGTCGCGGCGCGATACGCCCCGCTTTGCCAAGCGTTCCTCAGCTCCGTCTTTACCGAGACCAACGGAAACTCTCATAAAGCACCTCCATCCTCAATTAAAGGGTCATTGAGCATATTCCAGCCCGCGTTGAGACGGGCGGCGGATGCTAGCCCCGAAACAGGACCGCAAAAAATCCTCCCGTCACGCCGACGCCGGCACAAGCTTGAGGCATGGCAGATGCCGGCGGCGTCGTTTCCGCAAAGCAACCCTTAGCTTTGCGAAATCTATGTAAGTGTCAAACATCTTTTTAGTAGGGCGTCAACAAAAAAACATCTGCGTGTCACGAAATGTGTTTTGTTATTCACATGGTGTCGCACTACACTCGCACAACAGAGGAGCAAGGCCCAAGCGCCTTGTAATAGGGGGGGGATGAGGAGGGGAGGGCTACTTGTTCATGAGGTCCAGGAACTCACGGTTGTCCTTGGTGCCCTTCATCTTGTCCAAGAGGAATTCCATGGAGTCGATAGAGTTCATGGGCGAAAGGACCTTCCTGAGGATCCAAACCCGGTTGAGGACTTCGTCGGTGAGCAGGAGTTCTTCCTTGCGGGTGCCCGAGCGGTTGATGTCGATGGCCGGGAATACGCGCTTTTCCGCGAGGTGGCGGTCAAGATAGATGTCCATGTTGCCCGTGCCCTTGAACTCCTCGAAAATGACTTCGTCCATTCTGGAGCCGGTGTCGATGAGGGCCGTGGCGATGATGGTCAGGGAGCCCCCTTCCTCGATGTTGCGGGCCGCGCCGAAAAAGCGTTTGGGCCGTTGCAGGGCGTTGGCGTCCAAACCGCCGGAAAGCACGCGGCCCGATGACGGAGTCACGGCGTTGTAGGCCCGGCCCAGGCGGGTGATGGAGTCGAGCAGGATGACCACGTCCTTTTTGCGCTCCACCAAACGTTTGGCCTTTTCCAGGACCATTTCGCAGACCTGGACGTGGCGTTGAGGCGGTTCGTCAAAGGTGGAGGAAATGACCTCGGCCTTGACCGAACGTTCCATGTCAGTCACTTCCTCGGGCCGTTCGTCAATGAGCAACACGATGAGGTAGACTTCGGGGTGGTTGGCGTTGAGCGAATTGGCCACGGTCTGCAAGAGCATGGTTTTACCCGTGCGGGGCGGGGCCACAATCAGGCCGCGTTGGCCGCAGCCAATGGGGGAAAGCAGGTCGATGACCCGGCCCGAGTTGTTCTGGGGGCCGTTTTCCATGACAAAGCGGCGGTCCGGGTAAATGGGCGTCAAGTTGTCGAAGAGCACCAGGGATTTGGATTTGTCCGGGGGCGCAAAGCCGATTTCATTGACGCGGAGCAGGGCGAAATAGCGTTCCCCTTCCTTGGGCGGCCGGATCTGGCCGGCGATCACGTCGCCCTTGCGAAGGCCGAAGCGGCGGATTTGGGAGGGTGAAACATAGATGTCGTCAGGACCGGGCATATAGCTGTACATGGGAGAACGCAGAAAACCAAAGCCGTCGGGAAGTATCTCCAGGACACCTTCGCCATAGATGGAGCCGTTTTGCGAAGCACAGCCCTGCAGCAACGCAAAAATCAACTCTTGTTTGCGCATGCCGCTGGCGTTGTCGACTTTATACTCACCGGCCAATGCCATGAGGTCGGCCATGCTTTTGGTTTTCAGCTCAGATAGGTTCATTGCGTTCTCCGTGGAAGCCACAAAATACTCCAATTAAGTTGTCGTATTCCAAACACGTTGGAAGGTTATACAAATAGAATGCCGCTTTTTCCTTTGAATAAACAGCAGCGAGTGACCCCTTGTATAAGGGACAAATTCTTAGCAATTGTAAGGGAACGGAAACTACACAGTCAATACGAAATAGAGCTTATCTATGTGTATACAGTCAATGTGTACAAAGTTAGTGCACGTTTTCAGGCTACGTTATTGTAAGTCACACGTTTTGAAACGATGTTTGATGTGAAGAAAGGGCGAAGCGTTCTGTAAATATGAATTGAATAACAGAGAAATTTTGGCTGGTGCATTGCCAAGGCAGCTTGTAAATCCAGCGCTGCATGCATCACGCCACGCATGGCGACCGTCTATCCCAATCCCGTCAGCTTGGCAAGCGGTTTTAGCTCTTTTTTTCTTCCTGGGCGGCAAGCACGTCCTGAAACAAGTCCTCAATGAGGTCCTTGATGTCGTCCTGGTCCTTGCCCAAGGCATGCGCCAATTCAAGAGTTATCAGGCCCATGGCCTGCTCCAACAGCCTGCGTTCGCCAAAGGAGAGTTCCTTGTCGCGGCCGATGAGCAAGAGTTCCTTGAGGACGTAGGCAACGTCGGAAAGGTCGCCGCTTTTGAGTTTTTCCGAATACTCCCGGTAGCGGCGGTTCCAGTTCTGGCCGGAATATCCGGTGAAGTCCGAGCGATCCTTGAGGGACTCGATGATGGCCTCGCCGCTTTCCGGCGGGCAAACAGGGCGCAGACCCACGTTGTCCGCCTTGAGCACGGGAACCATCAGGGTCACGTTGTTGCTCAGGATACGCACGATATAATAATCAGCTTCAATGCCGCCGATTTCCTGCGACTCGATGCGCTCGATTTTGCCCACACCCTGGGCGGGATAGACAACTAGCTGCTCCTCGGCAAACACGCTACGGCTCCTTTGGGGGGCGCGACGGAGGGAACTCGTCGGTTTCCCGTTGAACATAACCAAAATGATGGAACAAGTCCAATCAACTTATATTAAGCGCCAGGGGCCTCGTCAGTATTCTCGGCAAGGTCCAGGCCGTTGATTTCCTGCATGGCTGCTTCAGGGCCCAGGTCGGTGAAAATCTCCACGGCCCGGACGGCTGAGGCCACAACCTGTTCCACAAGGGGAGCGTCCTTGGCCGGGAAGCCCGCGAGCACCCAGCTTGCGCCGTCCATCCCTTGGGGACGGCCCACACCCAACTTGAGCCGGTAAAAGTCCTTGGTGCCCATGTGCAGGGCCATGGAGGACACACCGTTATGACCGGCGGCTCCTCCGGAAAACTTCATTTTGAGCCGCCCCAGGGGCAGGTCCAGTTCGTCGTGGACAACAAGGACCTTTTCCGGGGCAATGCGGAAATACTTGATAATCGGCGCGATAGCTTCGCCGCTCCGATTCATGAAGCTCAGCGGCATGGCGGCCAACCATTGGTCCTTGCCGGTGTCCGGGCGAAAGGACCACATGGCGTACTGCCCGGGTTTGGCCTTGGCTGGTGTTGCGTCACAGCCTGGAGGGCGCTGCGCGTCGACCAAGGCTTCAATGACGAGAAAGCCGAAATTGTGCCGCGTGAAACGGTACTTGGGGCCTGGGTTGCCAAGGCCGACAATAATCCCCGCTGGGGGCATGGGCAGTCCTCAACAGGGAAGCGGTGCGCATGGCCGCGCAAGGGGCGCATGGCCCCTTGCCGCAAAACCATCGGCCCTGGGCCGGGTCAGGAAGCCTCGCCTTCTTCGGCGGCTTCTTGTTCCTCGGCGCCTTCTTCGCCTTCTTCTTCGCTTTCTTCTTCAATCGCAGCCGGGATGTTCACACCGACAACCGCGTAATTCTCGTCATACATCGCCTTGACGCCTTCAGGCAGGGCGATCTCTTCCACGAGCAGGTTTTTGCCCAGTTCCAGCTCCGAGACGTCGACCACGATGTTCTCGGGGATGCTCAGGGGCAAGCACACGATCTCCAGATGATCCCGGTACACGGTGAGCACACCGCCTTCGTTCTTCACGGCGTTGCTCACACCTTCAAAGACCAGGGGCACCACCAGCTTGATTTCCTTTTCCAGGTCCACACCGAAAAAGTCCACGTGCATGACTTGGTTTTTGAAGGGGTGGTGATGGAGCTTCCAAATGAGGGAAGGAACGGTCTTTTCCTCGCCGTCGCCCGTGACCACCAGGTTGAAGACCTGGGTGGAGCCAAGCTTCTCATAGGCCTTGGTCAAGGGCAGGGACGGGACCTGAACCGGGATGTTGTCACCCTTGGAGCTGTAAAAAATGCCGGGCACCATGCCGGAAGCGCGCAGGCGACGGTTGGGACCTTTGCCCACGGCGCTGCGGGCCTCGACATTGAGCGACGTTTGCAGACTCATGGTTGTATTCTCCTTACACAGGGACTTGTCCCTGGATAGTAACTATACAAAAAGCACGCTGACGGACGATTCCGTATGGATATTGTGAATGGCCTTGGCCAAGAGCCCGGCCACGGACATGACCTTGATCTTGGGACAGGCTTCGCTTTTATTGCCCAGGGGAATGGTGTTGGTGACCAATATCTGGGAAAAGGCGCTCTCATTGAGACGCTGGATGGCCGGACCCGAAAGCACGGCGTGGGTGGCGCAGGCCATGACGTCCTTGGCCCCGTTTTCCAGCAGCACCTGGCCTGCAGCGACAATGGTCCCGGCAGTGTCGATCATGTCGTCGAGAACAATGGCCAGCTTGTCCTTGACGTCGCCGATCACGTTCATGGCTTTGGCCTTGTTGGGCTCGTCGCGGCGCTTGTCGATGATGGCCAGACCCGCGCCCAAACGTTTGGCATAGGAACGGGCGCGCTCGGTGCCGCCTGCGTCAGGGGAGACAATGACCATCTCCGAGTCGTATTGGCGCAGGTAGTCCAAAAACACGGGCGCGGCGTAGAGATTGTCCACGGGCAGGTCAAAAAAGCCCTGGATTTGGCCTGCATGCAAGTCCACGGTGACCAGGCGATGCATGCCAGCCACAGTGAGGAAATCGGCCACCAACTTGGCGCTGATCGGTGCGCGGGGAACAACCTTGCGATCCTGGCGCGCATATCCGTAATAGGGCACCACCGCAGTGACCCGCCCGGCGCTGGCCCGCTTCAGGGAATCCAGGATCAGGCAAAGTTGCATGAGGTGGTAGTTGACCGGCGCGCAGGTGGACTGGACCACGAATACATCGTCCCCGCGCACATTGGCGCCGATCTCGATGCGGATCTCCCCGTCGGAAAAGGTTTCGACTATGGCTGGAGTGAGCTGGCAGCCGATGTGGTCGCAGATGGCCTGGGCCAGATCTGTGTTGGACGAGCCGGAAATGATTTGCAGGTCACGGTGCATGGTAATGAGCGGGCTTGAGCGCTTAAAAAAGGGCGCTGTTTCACGCCAAAAAAGTGGCTGGGGTGGAAGGACTCGAACCCTCGAATGACGGGACCAAAACCCGTTGCCTTAACCAGCTTGGCCACACCCCAGCATGATCACAACATCATCATATATGTCGTCGCTGTATCAGCGACCCCTTTTGCGGCGTCTTGTGCCGTGGCCTTGTCGCGAAACAAGGCGAACATGGACGCGCCGCTTCCGCTAAGTAACGCTGAGCTTGCCCCTGATTGGAGCAACCGCTCTTTGAGCCGCCGGAGTTCCGGATACGCCGCGAACACCACCGGCTCGAAATCGTTGACCAACAGTGCCGGGCAACGAGAAACAGAACTGATACCAGCCTGCAATAAGGCTGTCAAGGACTCACCCCGGGGGGAGAGTATTTTTTCCTGGGCCTTGTCCCAGGCCGAGTACGCCCACGCCGTGGACACATGCAGGTCAGGGCAGACCAAGACCAGGCTCAGCCCCTGCAGCAAGGTTTCGGCCTGGTCCTGCAAGGGGGTGAGTTGTTCGCCAATGGACAGGGCCCTGGCCGGTTTGTCTTGGAGGAAAAAGGGGACGTCCGCGCCCAGGGACGCGGCCAGGCTGTTCAGGTCGTCCTGGGACAGGATCTGGTCTCCGGCCTCTTTGTTGAGGAAACGCAGCAGGCTTGCGGCATCGGAGCTGCCGCCGCCCAAGCCTGCGCCAACGGGGATGCGCTTCTCCAGATGGAGAGCGAGGTCCGCGCCAACGCCGCTCTCGCGTTGAAAAGCGCGCGCCGCCTTGACCAGGAGGTTGTCCTGGCCCGCCAGCCCGGGCCTGTCGCAGGTCAAGGTCACGCCTGACCCCGCAAGCCCCTCGCTGACATGGATCGTATCGTGAGGTTCGGGCAAGGGGTAAAACAGGGTGTCCAGGTCGTGATACCCGTCGGGACGCGCGCCTGTAATGCGCAGCCAGAGGTTGACCTTGCACCCCGCTTTGAGAACCGTTGCTTCGGCTTGGGCCATGTTACTTCTTGAGCGTCTCAAGGGTGATCTGGTCGTTGGTGTACACGCAGATCTCAGCGGCAATGGCCATGGCTTCCTTGACCACTTGCTCGGCAGGCATATCGGCGTGGCGGGTCAGCCCCCGGGCCGCGGCCAAGGCGTAGGGGCCGCCCGAGCCAATGGCGGCCACGCCGTCGTCCGGTTCGATCACGTCGCCCGAACCCGAGAGCATGAGCACGTTTTCCGCGTCCGCCACGAGGAGCATGGCCTCAAGCTTGCGGAGATATTTATCCTTGCGCCAATCCTTGGCCATTTCCACGCTGGCCCGGACCAAGTTGCCGCTGAACTCTTCCAACTTGCCCTCGAAACGCTCAAACAGGGTGAAGGCGTCTGCCGTGGCCCCGGCAAACCCGGCCAGCACCTTGTCTTTGTATATGCGGCGGACCTTTTTCGCCGTATGTTTCATGGCGACCCCTTGGCCCATGGTGACCTGGCCGTCTCCAGCCATGGCCACCCCGTTGTCGTCAAGGGCCGCGATAATGGTCGTGCCGCGAAGTTCCATATTGAGTATTCCTTGTTCTGATAGAGTTAGAGGATTTGGGGCTCGCCCAGGATGTCCTTGGCCAAGTCGCTCCATGTCTGGAACGCGGACAAGGAATACACGTAAAGAAACGCTTCTTGCACCTTGCGTTGGGACACGCCCTGTTTCATAGCCTCAAGGGCCACGGGCGCGGCCATTTTCTCGGGATAGCCGTACGCGCCGCAGCTGATGGCCGGAAAGGCGATGGTGGCCAAGCCCTTTTCCGCGGCCAGATCAAGGCTGTTGGTGTACGCCGCGCGCAGCACCTCTTCCTCGCCCTGGCCGCCGCCGCGCCAGACAGGGCCGACCGTGTGGATCACGTGCTTGGCCTTGAGCCCGAAGCCCGGGACCATGACCGCATTGCCCGGAGCCAGTTCGCCCTGTTCCTTGACCACCTGTTTGTTGGCTTCCAGCAGTTGGGGGCCGGCTGCCTTGTGAATGGCGCCGTCGATTCCCCCGCCGCCCATGAGGCCGGGGTTGGCCGCATTGACAATGGCGTCCACCTCGGCCTGGGTCAGGTCCCCTTGTTTGAGGACCAGCATCTCGCCGCCGAATCTCCAAAACATCTGCGTCATGACCGCCTCCTCAGGAAAAGGGTTTCCAAAGGGGAAGGCCGGTGACCTCGTCCAACTCCCGCACCAGGGCAGGGCCGTCAATAGGGGTGATGCAGGCTTCTGCGGCGAAAATCACGCAGCCTTCCATGGCGTGGCCGCCGAGACATTCGCCGTTCCCCCTGCCCAGGGTCAGGTGCAAATGAACAAATGGCGCACCGTCCTTGAGGGAGACATTGCCCAGGCCGGAAAGGATCTCCAGGGGCTCGTCAAAGACGTGGGCTTGGTAGCGTTGTTCATCTTGAAGGTAGAAGCCGGTCACGGCCTTGCGCAGCGCGCCGATGAGCTCTACTGTGCCTCGCTCAATGGAGTTTTCCACGCAGATGTCGGTGAGCGCCTTGAGCAGGTCGGCGTCCGTGGGCAAGCGAAGGAGCAGGGGAGGGGTCATGGGGGTCTCGATTGTCGCGTCGTGAGGTTTACCAGTACTCGGAGCGTTTGGTGTACGCTTTCTCCAGTCTTTCATACGCCTGGGTGTCATCCTCGGACTCGGCAAGGCGTTCGGCTTTGTCCATGTGATATTCGGCTTGTCCCGCGTCGTTGGCGTATACCGCAGAGTAGGCCAAGTGGAGGTGAGCCTCGAACAATTCGCCGCCTTCACCGAGAACCCTACCGTAATAATAATGCACTTCCGGGTCTTGGGGCAAGACCCGCAGGATTCTTTTGAAGTACAAAGCTGAATTTTCCTGGTCTCCTTGCTCGCCCAGGAGCCTAGCCAGGAAGAACATGGCCATGAGGTCGTCGGGGTTCTGCACAAGGGCTCTTTGCAAGAAATAGGAAGCATCCCCGAACTCGCCGATAGTGAAATAAAAACGGCCCATTTCCCGGAAGAGCAGGGGATCGTCGCCCAAGCATTCCTGAGCCTGGGCAAAATGCTCCCTGGCCAGAGAGATGTTGCTCATCCGGTCGTGGGCAATGGCTTGGCCCATGAGACCCAAGCAGGCGTCGGCTTGTTCGGATTGGAAGTATTGCAGCGCTGTTTCAGGCTCTGTGTAGCGCGCCCGCAACAGGGTTTGCACTTTGAGGAAGCGGGTGTCGTCATCTTGGCGGCTGGTGAGTTCGCTGGGCAGTTGGTTGATGCGCGCATCCAGGTAATCGATACGCTCGTCTACATCGGGGTGGGTGGTGAGGTAGGCCGGGATCTCGCCGCCCGAATACCAGCGCATGCGCTGGATGTTGTTCATGGCGCCCAACAGGCCTTGGGGCCGGTACCCCGCATCAATCATGTAGTTCAGGCCCACATTGTCCGCGTCCCTTTCGTTTTCACGGGAATAGCTGAGCATGGCGGCTTGGGCCGCGGCCATGGACCCCACGGCAAGGCCTCCTCCCAAGTTGGCGGCGTTGTCCCCGCCCACTTGGCTGCCCAGGGCCATGCCCGCCAACACTCCGGCCAAGGCAATCAGGGAGGCGGTCTGTGCGTTCTCCATGCGCTCGGCCAAATGGCGCTGGGACACATGGGCCAGCTCGTGGGCTAGGACTCCGGCCAGTTCGGATTCGTGCTCAAAGTTGAGGATTACGCCGGAGTTGATGAACAGGTGGCCACCAGGCCCGGCAAAAGCATTCACCGAGTTGTGGCGGATGATGCCGGTTTTGACCTCAAAGTAGAGCTGGGGCATGACCTCCAGCAGACTTTCCGTGATGTCTTCCACGTAGCCCGTGATTTCCGGATCCTCCACCATTGGCATGGAGGAGCGGATAATGATGTTGAATTCCTCGCCCAGCTCCCGTTCGTCCTCAATGGAAAAGCCGCCGAAATCGAACTGCATGTCAGCGCGGGCCGCGTGCATGGGCGCCAGACCCAAAAGCAGGCTCAGGGTCATGGCCGTGAGGCAGCGCAGAAGATTGCGCCGCTCAAAGCGGGGCAGAAAAAGGGTCATGGCGATTGGGCCTTTAGAGCAGGTCCCATACAGGGCCTGCCGGAGTGTCGCGGACTTCCACGGACATCTCCGCCAACTGGTCGCGGATGGTGTCCGCCGTGGCAAAGTCCTTGTTCTTTTTGGCGTCCGTGCGCTTGGCCACCAGCTTTTCCACTTGAGCCGGGTCCACGCCCTTGCGTAAGACACGCACGGCCTTGAATTCCTCAAGGAATTCGCTGCTTGGGCGGGTGAACAGGCCCAGGGACTCGCCCCAGGCCGCGAACAGGTCCAGGATGCGGGTGTACATGGCCTTGGCTGCTTCGGTCTTGCGCCAAGCCTTGTCTTCCATGATCCGGTTGGCCAGCCGCACCACGCCGAACACCGAGGCTAAAGCCGCGGCCGTGTTCAGGTCGTCGTCCATGGCCTCGGCCCATTCCTGTTCCAGGCCGTCCAGTTCCTTTCCCAGATCCTCGGGAAGCGGGCCTTGGCTCCACTTCTTGCGCTCCAGTTCCTGCTCCAGGGCCAACTTGGCCGTGTAGATGCGGTGCACGTTTTTTTCCGCCTCTTCCATGGCCTGGGCCGTGAAGTCCACGGGGCTGCGGTAGTGGCGGGTGAGCAGGAAAAAGCGCAGGGTCTCGGGGTGAAAGCTTTCCAGGATCTCGCGGATAGTCTTGAAGTTGCCCAAGGACTTGGCCATCTTTTCCGCGTCGATCTGGACAAAGCCGTTGTGCACCCAAAAACGCGCGAACTCCTTGCCCGAGGCAGCCTCGGATTGGGCGATCTCGTTTTCGTGATGGGGAAAGATGAGGTCCTTGCCCCCGCCGTGGATGTCAATGGGCAGCTCAAACAGGGTCTCGTTCATGGCCGAGCACTCCAGGTGCCAGCCCGGACGTCCCTGCCCCCAGGGGCTGTCCCAAAAAGGTTCGCCAGGCTTGGCCGCTTTCCACAAGGCGAAGTCAAGCGGGTCTTCCTTTTCCTCGCCAGGCTCCACGCGGGCTCCAGCGCGCATCTCATCGGGGTTGCGACCCGAGAGCTTGCCGTAGTCCGCAAAGGAGCGGACCCGGAAGTACACGTCGCCAGATGAGGTGGCGTAGGCATTGCCCTGGCTGATGAGCTTTTCCGTGAGCTCAATCATATCGGGGATGTGTTCGGTGGCCTTGGGCTCCACATCGGCGCGCAGGACCGAGAGCCGGTCCATGTCTTCATGAAAGGCGGCAATGTATTTTTCCGCGACCTCTTTGCTGCTCAGGCCCTCTTGATTGGCGCGGTTGATGATCTTGTCGTCCACGTCAGTGAAGTTGCGGGCAAAGGCCACTTCAAAACCTTTGGCGCGCAGGTGGCGCACCAGCACGTCAAAGACCACGGCCGAGCGGGCGTGGCCGATGTGGCAGAGGTCGTAGGCCGTGATGCCGCAGGCGTAGAGGCTGACCCGGTTGTCCCGGGCCGGGGAAAAGGGTTCCTTGGCGCCATGAAGGGTATTGTACAGCTGCATGAAAGCTCCATAAGACCGAGTCCCGGCCCTGGCAAGGGGCTGGTCCGGGAGGTAGGTTTTGGGGTACCGCTGGTCGGGGCGGGTGTATGCGAAGGGTTATGCGTTGTCCCCATGCAATTGGTCAAGGATTTCCTGGAGCACGCTGTCCGCGTTTTCCGACGGCACTTGGCAGGTGCCGACCTTGGTGTGGCCACCGCCGCCCAGCCTGAGCATGAGGCTGCCCACATCCGTGGTGCAGGTGGGCGTGATAATGGAGTGGCCCACGGTGAACACGGTGTTTTGTTTCTTGAGGCCCCAGAGGACTTGCACCGACACGTTGCACTGGGGATACATGGTGTAGATCACGAATCGGTTGCCCGTGAATATTTCGTCTTGGTTGCGCAGGTCAAGGACCACGGCGTTGCCGTCAACCCTGGCGTTTTTTTCGATCATGGCCCGGAACAAGGTGTCCTGTTCCTGGTAGCGGACCACGCGCTCCTTGACATCGGGCAGCTCTAAAATCTGCTCAATGGGCAGGGTGCGGCAATACCCAATGAGGTCTTCCATGAGCCGGTAATTGCTGACCTGGTAGTCGCGGTACCGGCCCAGGCCCGTGCGCGGGTCCATGATAAAGGAAAGCAGGACCCAGCCCCGGGGATTCTCCACTTCATCCTGGGTCAGGTCGCCGGAGTCGCATTTGTCCACATAGCGCATCATTTCGTCAAAAGAAGCGGGAAAGGACTTGTGCCCGCCGTAATACTCCCAGATGACGCGGGCGCAGGAGGGGTAGGGTTTGGACGCGCCCTTGAACTCGAAGTTGAAGCCGTGGCGTTCCTCTTCGCTGGCATGGTGGTCGAACCACATGCCCACTCCTTGCACAAAGGGCACATTGGCCAGGATGTCGTTTTCAGTTACATCGATCTTGCCGTCCTGTACATCCTTGGGGTGCACGAACTTCCAGTCGTCCATGACGCCGGCTTCCTTGAGCAGAACCGCACAAATCAGGCCGTCAAAGTCGGAGCGGGTCAGTAGTCGCATGAAGTCCCCCTGGCAGTCGGGCTTGCTGGGCTGCCGAAATCTACGTTAGGTGTATGGCGGAAAGGTTCCCCTACCTCTGTGTAGGCAATATATAACCGAAACATGGCTGTTTACGCAATATGGGGCGCAAGGTGATCTGGATTCCGCTGGCCGTTGTGGGCCTCTATCTTGTTTCAGGGCTTGTGCTGTATTTCATGCAAACCAATCTGGTCTATCATCCCGGCCGGGAATTGGCCGCCACCCCGGCGGACGTGGGATTGGCATATACCGAGGTCAACTTCACGGCCAGAGACGGGACCTCTTTGCACGGCTGGCACGTGGAGGGCAAGCAGGGTGGGAAACTTAGCGGCGTGACCGCGCTCTTTTGCCACGGCAACGCCGGCAACATCTCCCACCGGTTGGAGACCCTGCGGCTCGGTCATGATTTGGGCTTGTCCCTGTTTATCTTTGATTATCGGGGCTATGGCCAGAGCTCTGGAGCACCCAGCGAAAAGGGCACCCAACTCGACGCTCACGCTGCCTGGGATTGGCTGGTAAATGAACAGGGAGTCCGGCCCGAGCGGATCGTGATTTGGGGGCGCTCCCTGGGTGGAGCCGTGGCCGCGCAACTTGCCGTGGACGTTGATCCCGGAGCGCTCATCGTGGAGTCGAGCTTTACGTCCGTTGCGGCCATGGGCGCGGCCCAGTACCCGATTTTTCCCAAGTTCTTCCTGCGCCGCTTGGTCACCCACCGTTACGAGACCATATCCATAATAGATGATATGTCGTGTCCCCTGCTCGTGGCCCACAGCCCGGACGACGAGATGATTCCCTACGCCATGGGCCGGGAGCTCTACGAGGCCGCGCCCGAGCCCAAGGCCTGGCTGGAGATGGCCGGTGGCCACAATGAAGGTTGGCAGATGACGGGTGGGAGGTATGTGTCGGCGATCCAAGAATTTATCTCTGAAGCGATAGGGGAGGCGAACGCTCAAAGCGAGCCCTAACCTCGCCTTCACAACCAGGGGGAGCAGTCATGAACATCCTGTTCATTATCTCCACGGACGAGGCCGAGACCGTGTACAACGCCATACGCTTGGCCAACGTGGGCGTGGCCAAGGGCGACGAGGTCAGTGTGTTCATGCTGGGCCGGGGCGTGCTCTTTGGCTCCATCTCCACGCAAGCCTTTGACGTCAACGCCCAAATCGAGGCGTACCAAGGCGATTTCTACGTTTGAGGCGTGTGTATGGAAGCCCACGGTCTGGTGGGCTCCTCGGCGTGCCCGGTGGGGTGGATGGATGATCTCTATGAACTTATCCGGGAAGCGGACAAGGTGGTTACTTTCTAATGGAGCGCATGCAAGGCTGGGAAGAGCCGTTGGGCGTCACCCACTGGCCAGGGCCATGCAGCGCAGTTCCCTGAGCTTCTTGCCGGACTCCTCGCCCATGTTGCGCAGGTGGGGCGGCAGGTCCACGGCCAGGATGCGGTCCAAGTCGGCCATGGCTTGGTCAGTGTAATCTTGCGGCGTGTGGATGGAATCGGCCCGGGCCAAAGCGAACATCTCCTTGGTGAGCTTGCCGGCATGGAGGCGCATGAGCAGGTCGACCCGCGTACCCGGCCTGAGCGAGCCGTATTTGCCCGCTTTCATGTGCAGCTTGGCCGCGTCAATGCCTGCCCTAATCCAGCGCATGGGCAGCCGGAGCCTGTGGCCCAGGGTTTCGGCCATGTCAGCGCCCCGGTGCTCGTGCTCGTAGTGGTGGGGCCAGATGGCCGGGTCTGTGGCGCATTTGCCCAGGTCGTGGCATAGGGCCATGTACGCCACCAGGGGATTCCCCGCGATCCGTTCCATGACTTCCAGCACATGGGCCAGCACGTCCCCGTCATGATAGGGCGCAGGTCCGGCCGGGACCTGGCGCGCCCCGGCCAATTCCTGGAACCAGGGTGAGAGGCAATTCGCTTGGTCAAGGACCTCCAGGAAACGGCCTGGTTTGGGGGCATGCAGGGCCTTGCGCATCTCCACGCCCACCCGTTCGGCGGAAATATCCTCAAGCAGACCCAGGCCAGCGGTACGGCGCATGGCGTCCATAAGTTCGTCATGAACGAGGAACTCGGGCAGTTGGGCTGCGAAACGGGCCGCGCGGAATACCCGCAGCGGATCGTCCTGCATGGCAGTGGGAGAAGCGGCCCGCAGCACGCCTTGCCTGAGGTCGTCCAGGGCCTGGGGATGGGCGTGCAACAGGCCTGATGCCTGTGCCAGCGGCTCTTCCGGTTCTCTATTAGGAACCGGGACTTCAAGGGCCATGGCGTTGATGGTCAGATCGCGGCGAGCCAAGTCCTCGGCCAAGGTTTCCCCACGGGCCGGTGCGAATTCCAGGGGCCCCGCCACATGGATGGGAAAGGCCTTGCCTGCGGGCCTGGCCCGGGGAAAGGCGCGCTTCAGCTCCTGATCCGAGCCGATATACAGGAAGTCGTGTTCCCGGGCGGGGATGCCCAGGAGCATGTCCCGCACCGCGCCGCCAACCAAATAGAGTCGCATGGGAGCAGGGTAGCAGATTGGCGCTCCAGGCGAAAGCCAGGTTCGCGGTCTGTTCAAGCAGGGGCGGAATCGGTAGGGTGGGTTCATGAACAGCATGGTGGCGATTTGGGAAGTTGGCGACAGCGAAAGCGGCAACCCGCAGCATGTGGTGGGGCTGCCCGCTGCAAGTCACGGTTGGGAAGCTGACTGGAACCGTTTTGGGCCGTGGCGGCCAGGGGAGTTTCCAGGCTCCGGCAACACATCCCTTCCTTGTGTATCAGCCCAGACCAAGTCACGGGGCGGGCCGGTGCTGGTCTGCGGGCCGTGCACTTCGACCTTTGACGTGGCTTGGAATCTCATGGGCCAGAATCTTCTTCCCGTATGGGGCGCGGTGTTGGCCCTGAGCCAGAACTCGGGCCGAGGCCAATTGCGCCGTCCCTGGCATTCTCCGCCCGGAAATGTGTACGCGGCCCTGCGTTTGCCCGGCGTCCCAGCCAACGCCACTCAACAAAGCGAGATACCTCCGGACATGCTGCCCCTGCTGGTGGGCGTGGCTGCCGCCGAGGTTTTGGAGGAACTTGAGGTGTCCGTGCAGGTCAAATGGCCCAATGATTTGCTCCTTACAGAGAGCAAGATCGGCGGTATTCTCATCGAAGTGCGCGGACCCCGTGAAGGGGGTGTTGATGTGGTCGTTGGCCTGGGCCTCAACTTGGTGCACGCACCGCCCCAAGAGATGTTGCGCGGACCCGAGGCCTTGCCCGGGGCCAGCTTGGCCGGAGTTTTGGCGGATACAGGCCCCTTGTCCATGTGGCTGGCTCTGCACCAGGGCATACGCCGGGTGCTGGAGAGCTTTTCCGCCATGTGGGACGATTCCAGCGCCAGGGACCGCATCGAACACAGGCTGGCCTGGCTGGGCCGTGAAGTGGAGCTGCGCGACGGCCCTTTTGACAAAACCCGGGGAATCGTATTAGGTATAGACGGTTTGGGTGCTCTGCGCCTTCATGTGCAAGGCAGTGAGCAAATATTTCGATCTGGAAGCGTCTACCCAGTCACAGGTCAAGGGGCGGAATAAGGGTTGCCCGCCCGTTGCCCTCACCTCGACTTTGTCGAGCCGTGGGGGGGCTCCTTTAGCGCCGATCCTGGCGGACGTGTCATACGCTAACATATTCAGGTGGTTATCATGTCCAAGAAGTCTTTTGAGCAAGTTGTCCAGGAGCTGCGCGGCAAGCCCATGCTGGTCGCCAACCGGGGCATTCCCGCGCGGCGTATCCTCCGTTCCTTTTACGAGCGTTTTCATGCCATCCCGATTATGACCGCCACGGACGTGGACAAAACTTCCCCCCCCACTACGGGCGCAAAAGAGCTGCTGCTTCTGGGGTCCGATCCCCGGGCTTATTTGGATTTGGACCGGATCATCCGCAAGGCCAAGAACCGTGGCGTGGTCGGCATCCACCCGGGCTGGGGATTCGCCTCGGAAGACTCGATATTTCCGGCCAAGTGCAAGGAAGCAGGCATTACGTTCATCGGCGCGACCGAGGACGCCATGCAGAAGCTGGGCAACAAGGTGGCCCTGCGCAAACTGGCCCGCGATTTGGGTGTGCCCGTGGTGCCTGGCTCGGACGGGGCCGTGTCCGTGCCCGAGGCGCGCAAGATCGCCCAAGAAATCGGCTTTCCCGTGATGCTCAAGGCCGAGGGTGGTGGAGGCGGCCGGGGCATCTACGAAGTGTATAAGGAAGAAGAGCTGGAACCGGCCTTTGAAAAGGCTTCGGCCATGGCCAAGGCTTCCTTTGGCAACGCCCGCCTCTACGTGGAACGCTTGCTTACCAGCGTGCGCCACATCGAGATTCAGATCATCGCGGACAAGTACGGCAACGTGTTCGCTTTTGACGAACGGGATTGCTCGGTGCAGCGCAACCACCAAAAGCTTATCGAGATCACGCCTTCACCCTGGAAGGGCATTACCCCGGACCTGCGCGAGCAGCTCAAGGAATACTCCCGCACCTTGGTGCGCGCCGTGGGCTACGACTCCCTGGCCACCGTGGAGTTCCTCGTGGATGAGCAAGGCGTGCCCTACCTTATAGAAATCAACACCCGGCTCCAGGTGGAGCACGGCATCACGGAATGCCGCTACGGCGTGGACCTGGTGGAAGAGCAGATCGCCATTGCCTTTGGCTCTGAGCTGCGCTTCACGCCTTACAATACCCGGCCCCTGCACTTTGTCATGCAGGCCCGCATCAATTGCGAGGACCCCCAGGACAATTTCTCGCCCAATACCGGCACCATTCATCGCTACG
>QZKZ01000195.1 GCA_004796465.1 Desulfovibrio sp. | reverse complement strand
TGCGTCCGGCCCGGTGGATATAGGATTCCGGGTCCTCGGGCGGCTCGTACAGGAACACGTGGGACAGGTCCTGGATGTCGATGCCCCGGGCCGCCACATCCGTGGCCACCAAGAAGCGGAGCTGTCCCTTGCGGATGCGGTCCAGCACCCGTTCCCGCTTGGACTGGGACAGGCTGGAGGAAATGGACGCCGCGTCAAAGCCAAAGCGGCCCAGCACGGCTGTCACGAAATCCACGTCCCGGATGGTGTTGCAAAAAATAATCGCGGAGGTGGGGTTTTCCAGCTCAATGAGCCGGGCCAGGACCCGCTCGCGGCCCATGCGCGGGACTTCAACAAAGATGTGTTCGCTGTCCGCCACGTGCACCTGGTCGCCGGACAGGCTCAACAGTTCGGGCTTATGCAGGAACTCCTCGGCCAGGCGCAGCACTGTGGGCGGAAACGTGGCCGAAAACATGAAGGATTTGACGCGCCGCCTGGGCAGGTAGGTGCGGATGGCCTGCATGTCCGGGTAAAAACCCACGGACAGCATGCGGTCGGCCTCGTCAAAGATGAGCATGCGCAGGGTGTCCAGGCTCAAGGAACGGCGCATGAGATGGTCAAGGACCCGGCCCGGCGTGCCCACCACCAGGTGCGCGCCCTCTTTGAAGGCGTCGAGTTGCGGCTTGTACCCCACGCCACCATATACCGCGACCACACGGATGGACTCGTCTCCGGCCAGGAGTTCGGCTTCCCGCGCCACCTGCACGGCCAGTTCCCGCGTGGGCACGAGCACCAGGGCTTGGCATTCGGCCTTGGAGGGGTCGAGGTTGGCGATGAGCGGCAGCACAAAGGCTCCGGTCTTGCCGCTGCCTGTGCGGGCCTGAACCATGACGTCGCGGCCCTTGATCAGATAGGGCACGGCCTTGCGCTGCACGGGCATGAGCTCGGTCCATCCCGCGCGTGCGCAGGCGTCTTGCAGAGGCTGGTCCAGGTCGGGCAGGGAGACTTCAGGCAGGGGCTGCGGTTGGGGTTCTTGGTTGTCTTGGGGGGTGTTGTCGGCTTCGGAAGGCATAGGTCACCTGGTCCCGCTGAGGGGACAGTTTGTTGTTGGTTGTTGATTCCGCGGGCTCTTGCTTGGCCCGCGCAATTGGAGATTATCTCACAACTCGCCCGGCTTGTATATGCCGGGCCTTTGGGGGGCAGGGCGCGCCGGTGAAAGAAACAAAAGGGCCGGACAGTCTCCTGCCCGGCCTTTCTACTCTCCAGTAATTCCTAACTATTCGCTTATCTCAAACACTCGGCCAACCCCGCGCACTGCAAGCCCACGGCCTCGGCAACCGGCGGACACACCACCTGGCCCTGGTAAAGATTCACGCCCTTGGCCAGGGCCGGGTCATCCAAACAAGCCTGCTTGATGCCCTTGTTGGCGATGGCCAGGGCGTACGGCGTAGTCACGTTGGTCAGGGCGAACGTTGAAGTGGCCGACACCTCGCCCGGAATGTTGGTCACACAGTAGTGGATCACGTCGTCCACCACATAGGTTGGGCTCTCGTGGGACGTGGGCCGGCTGGTCTCGAAACAGCCGCCCTGGTCAATGGCCACGTCGACCATGACCGAGCCGGGCCGCATGTCCCCGACCATTTCCCGGTCCACGAGAAAGGGCGCCTTGGCCCCGGGAATGAGCACCGCGCCGATGACCACGTCGGACTGGGCGGTCAAGCGGCGGATATTATCGTAGTTGGACATGACCGTGGTCATGCGGTTGCCGAAGATGTCGTCGAGATAGGCCATGCGTTGGGGATTCACGTCCATGATGAACACGCGCGCGCCCAGGCCGATGGCGATCTTGGCCGCGTTGGCCCCGACCACTCCGCCGCCCAGGATGGTGACCACGCCCCTTTCCACGCCGGGCACGCCACCCAGGAGCACACCCCGGCCGCCGTTGGACTTGCCCAGGTAGTATGCGCCGAGCTGAGCGGCCTTGCGCCCGGCCACCTCGCTCATGGGCGTGAGCAGGGGCAGGGAGCCGTCGCTGATTTGGATGGTCTCGTAGGCCACGCCAATGCATTTTCGGTCCAGCAAAGCCTGGGTCAGTCCCGGAGCCGGGGCCAAGTGCAGGTACGTGAAAAGGATCTGCCCCTCGCGGATGAGCCCGTACTCCGGCTCCAGGGGCTCCTTGACCTTAACCACCATTTCCGCTTGGCCGTAGACATCCTCAGCCGTATCGACAATGACCGCGCCCGCATCAACGTAATCCTCGTCCGGCACGCCGCTGCCCAGGCCCGCGCCCTTTTGGATCAGCACTTCATGGCCACAGCCCTTGAGGCTGCGCACGCCAGCGGGCACCAGCCCCACCCTGTATTCGTGATTTTTGATTTCCGTTGGAACCCCTACTATCATTGTCCTCTCCCCTGTATTCCTGTTTGCTTGGGCATGGCGACCCACTTGTTCCTGGCCTGCATGACCACGAACGTTTCGCTGGACCTGACGCCGCCCACCTGGCTCAGGTCCTTGTTGATAAAATGATAGAGGTCCGCGATCTCATCCGAGAGCAGGACCTCCACGAGAATGTCGAATCCGCCCGTAACCACGGCTGCCCACTGCACGCGCTCCAGGGCCGCGATCTGGTCGAGCTTGGCGTCCAGTTCCGTGTGGTCCTGGACCGTAAGGCCCACCAGGGCCAGCGTGAACCCCTTGGTGCGAAATGGGTTCACCAAACCCATGACCCTGAGCACGCCCTTGGCGATCAGGTTCTTCATGTGCGTGCGCACCGTGGGCCCGGTCACCCCGGCCTGTTCAGCCATCTGGTTGACCGAGAGCTGGCCGTCCTGGCCGAGCATGGACACGATATCCCTGTCCAAGGCATCGAGTTGTTGTTTTTCCATGGGACTGCTTTTCCATTCCTCTGATTGTGGCGAAGATTATTTCTAAACAGAAACTTCTTGGGAAGTATTTTTACTAATATTAAAAATCTGTCAAGTACATTTTTACTTTCTGTTTTTGTCTTGGTTTTTTCTCGGATTTTTCCCCGGACCGTCACCCACGAAAGGTATGGTTGATCAAACATACAGGAGGACTCCATGAAGACGATTCTGGATATCCGCACCGCTGAGCCCCAGCTCAAGGAGCTGGTGGCACAGGCAGAGGCTGGAGCAAAAATCGTCATCACCCGGGACGGCAAGGCCGTGGCCCGTCTCCTGCCCGTGGCCCAGGTCTCGCGATCCCGTTCCAAGCCCATGCCCGCGCCGTCACACTCGGACCATCACAGCGCCGGGGAAGAGTATTTCGAGCCCATTCCCCCGGAGTACTTGGCGGAGTAGCGTAATAGCTTAAATTTCCTTTCTTTTATCCGGAGCCGTGTTCTCGGTTCCGGCTGTGTTCTCCTGCCCCCTTGCGCTGTTCCCCATGAAGAGGTGTCTTAAGTTAATAAATTAGCCAGAGGGGTGGAACATGAAAACAATCGTCAACATGCATGAAGCGAAAACGCAGCTTTCCAAGCTGGTGGCCAAGGTGCTGGCCGGAGAGGACGTCATCATCGCCAAGAGCGGCACTCCCGTGGTCCGCATTGTCCCGGTGCATGACCACCCCAAACCGCGCACCCCAGGTCAATACACCGGTAAAATTCATATTGCCGACGACTTTGACGCCCCATTGCCTCCTGATTGCATGGACGCTTTTGAATGAAGCTGCTTCTCGACACTTGCATGTTTTTGTGGGGGATGGGCGATTCGGATAAGCTGAGTTCTCGCCCCTTGAACGCGATACGCTCTTCCGAGGCCAGGGTTCACTTGAGCGCCGCTTCAGCTTGGGAAATATCAGTGAAGCGCCCCATGGGCCGCTTGAATCTTCCCGCTCCAACCAAGGATTTTATCCCCAACACCTGCACGAACCAAGACATCTCCTTGCTACCCATATCTCCACTTGAAGCAATGGCCGCCGGAGAACTCCCCCAGCATCACAAGGACCCCTTTGACCGCATGCTCATCGCCCTGGCCATGGGGGAAGCGGACATGCTGCTTGTCTCCCCGGACCAGGCCTTTCGCGCCTATGACGTGAACCTCCTTTGGTAGCGTTTTTTCCCAAGCTGCAAGCCAATACGGTCCTTTCCCAGCTTTCTCCCCCTTCCCCTCCCTCATCCCCCTCATTGAGCAAAAAAAATATTGCGGATAGGCAAACGGGTTGGTAGGTGCGACTTGCGGAACCCGTTTCAAATTTCAAGGAGAGAGCCATGCTCGCCATTTTGGATTATAAGGCAGGCAACCAGACCAGCGTGCGCCGGGCCCTGGACCATCTCGGCATTCCCTGCGAGATCACTGCCGACCCCGAGCGCATCGCCCAAGCCGTGGGCATTATCTTCCCGGGCGTGGGCGCGGCCGGCCAAGCCATGGACGAGCTGGAATCCACGGGCCTGGACCAGGTCATCAAGGACCAGGTGCAAGCTGACAAGCCGCTCCTGGGCATCTGCGTGGGTTGCCAGATCCTGCTCGACTATTCCGTGGAAAACGACACCAAGGCCCTGGGCGTGATCCCGGGACAATGCGTCATGTTCAATCCGGCCTGGGAAGAAGAGGACGGCACGCCCATCAACGTGCCGCACATGGGCTGGAACCGCATCACCCTGGTGCGCGAGGACTGCCACCTGTTCCGGGGCATTGATCCGGAATCCGAATTCTACTTTGTGCACAGCTACTACCCCAGCCCCAAGCCCGACTACGTCATTGGCACCACCTTTTACGGCAGACCCTTCTGCTCGGTGCACGGCGCTCCCGGCCTATGGGCCGTGCAATTCCACCCGGAAAAAAGCGGCAGGCCCGGCCTGAAAATCCTCAAGAACTTTTACGAGTACTGCCGGGAGGA
>QZKZ01000156.1 GCA_004796465.1 Desulfovibrio sp. | reverse complement strand
TCAAAAAAGCCCGTGACCGCGCTGCGGCCCAAGGTCAGGGCCTCGTACGCCTTATGGGTGCGGTCCCAACGCTTGTCCCGGTCCATGGCCCAGTACCGGCCCGAGACCATGGCGATGCGGCCCCAGCCCTCGTTCTCCAGGAAGGAGTCGAGGTCGCGGATATATCCCAGGCCGCTGGACGGAGGGGTATCCCGGCCGTCCAGATACGCGTCGATGTACAGCTCGACCTTGCGTTCCTTGGCCATGCGCACCAAGGCGTGCAAATGGTTGACGTGGCTGTGCACCCCGCCGTCGGACACCAAGCCCATGGCGTGCAGCCTGCCGCCCGACGCCGCCACCTTGTCCATGAGCTTGACCAGAGCCGGGTTCGTGCGGAACTCGTCGTTCTCCACGGCCAGGTCGATGCGGGTCATGTCCTGGTACACCACCCGGCCAGCGCCGATATTCATGTGCCCCACTTCCGAGTTGCCCATGAAGCCCTGGGGCAAGCCCACGCTGCGGCCCGAGCACTGCAGGAGCGTGCTGGGATAGATGGCCTGGAGTTCGTCCAGGTGGGGGGTGTTGGCCAGGGACACGGCATTGCCCGGCCCTGCCGGGGCATGGCCCCAGCCGTCAAGAATCAGCACAAGGGTTGGCGTGGGTCGCCCGTTCATAGATCATCCTCCAGTCCGTCCCACAAATCGTCGCTGTCATCGGTCCCGCCGTCCATGCGGCACATCTCGGGCGCGCCGGACCACAGGCCTTCCAGGTTGAAAAAGTCGCGAACATCGGCCTGAAAGATGTGCACCAGGACATCATTGAGATCCATGAGGATCCACTGCCCTGACTTATAGCCTTCCATGCCCAGCATCTCGTAGTTCCACTCGGCCACGGACTTGGCCGTGTGGTCGGCCAAACCCTGGGCATGGCGCACGCTGTTCGCCGAGACAATGATCATGGCCTCGGCGGATTTGGAAATGTCGCGCACATCCAAGGCCAAGACCATGCGGCCCTTGTTGTCGCTCAAGATTTGACACACCGCCTCGACCTTTTCCTGGGTCAGGGCTTCACTGAACTTCTTTTCAATATCCACCATATATGTCGTCCATGTGAGAGTTGCGTGACCTACTTGGAGCCTGTGATGATGATTTCGTCCAGGCCGCGCTTGGGCACGTGGTGCACGCCTTGTTCGTCCCGCCAGTAGTCCACGCTGCCGTTTTCCGGCATGGGCTCGATGACCCGCTCCTCGGCGGGAGAGCCCAGCGCGACCACAAGCAAAATCTTGAGGGATTCGTCCAGGCCTAGCTCCCGTTGCAGCTTGTCCCGCTTGACGTTGCCCAGGAGGCACCCGGCCAGCCCCTTTTCCACGGCCCCAAGCAGAATCGACTGGGAAGCGATGCCCATATCTACGTCAGGCAAGCCCTTGGCTTCGCGGCTGCACACGATCACGATGTATGCGGCGGGACGCTCTCCCTGTTCCGGGCCGTCCCAGTCCTTCAATGCCGCGGCCCACCCCAAGTTGGGAAAAATCCGCGCGTTTTCCTCGGGATCGCAGGCTAAATAGTAGCGCAAGGGCTGGGCATTGGCTGCCGAAGCGCTGCACCGGCCCAGGTCCACCAGTTCCACAAGGGTGTCGCGGGAAATGGCCTCTTGCTGCTGAAAACGGCGGCAGGTCCTATTATTCAATACGAGTTCTCGCACGCTCATGTGAACCTCCAGGCGGTTTCAGGCTTCGGACGGGCCAAAGCCTCTTGGCACGGCCTTTGTAATTCATTCGACCGGGCCGGGCAATGGGTAAGCCTTTTCAGCCAGGCAAGCAAGCCTTTTCAGCCGGGCAAGCAAGCCTTTTCGCCCCTATCTGACTGTTGAAAACCCTTTTTCAGCAGGCTGTTCAAAAAGTACCGTATGCCCGAGGGATGCGAGGCTCGAGAAAAACTCAAGATCGAAGACCTTCAGCCGTTAGGCGAACTTGAGAGCCATACGGATGATGAGAGCAGCGCTGTATTTATCATACGCGAGATTTTGAGGTTTTCGCAGCAACGAAGTCCTTCAGTTGTTAGGTGAGCTTGCGAACCTTACAAATGAAGAGAGCATCGATAGATGGTGCTTTTTCTACAGCCTGCTATACACGCTTTGCCTCTCACAGGACGAGGTGCTACAGTGCCGCCCACTTGGAGCAACCCACCATGAAGCCCGAAATCATCAAAGACGAAACCGCCCGCCGCAAGCAAGAGGCGCTGACCCTGTTCACCCGCCTCCTCGAACTCAGCGTGAAACTGGGCGAACCCGAGCTCAAAGGCATGGCCACCGCGCTCATCGCCAACATCAATGAGCCCTATCTTTTTGTCGCTGTCGGTGAAGTCAAATCAGGCAAATCAAGCCTGATCAACGGACTGCTCCAGGACCAAGTCTGCGAGGTCGCTCCCGAGCCCTGCACCGACGTGGTGCAGAAAATCGTCTACAGCGACGAGCCCTTTGAACGAGAGATCACCGACCAGGTCAAAGAGATCGGCCGTCCCCTGCCCATCCTCAAGGACATCGCCATTGTGGACACGCCAGGCACCAACTCGATCATTGAGCGCCACCAGGCCGTGACCGAAGAGTTCATTCCCCAATGCGACCTGGCCCTGTTCGTGTTCCCGGCGCTCAACCCATACTCACGCACCTCCTGGGAGCTGTTCTCCCTGGTGCACGGCGACTGGCGCAAAAAAATCGTGTTCATCCTGCAGCAGGCGGACCGGGCCTCCGAAGAAGAGCTGGCCGCCAACATCGCGGGTGTGGCCAAACATGCGTCGGAATTGGGAGTAGAAGAACCCAAAATCTTCCCGGTCTCGGCCAAACTGGCCTGGGACAAAATCGAAGCCAGCGGCATCCCGGCCCTGTGGGACTACATCAACTCCACCGTGACCGGAGGCAGGCATTTCCAGCTTAAACTGCTGTCCCTGATCACCACGGGCCAGGACATCCTGGGCCGCATGGACAAACAACTCGACCTGGAAACCCAGGCCCTGGACAGTGACAAGGCCGAACAAGCCAAGATCGAAAAGGAGTTGGAGCGGGGCCTCGGCAACACGGCCCGGGACCTGGACATCCTTCGCTCGCGGCTCGCGGACGCCTACCAAACCGCCACCCTGGATGCGTGTCAGGATTTTGAGCAGGGGTTGTCCCTGTTCAGCCTGTTCAAGAGCACCTTTCGCGGTTTCTTGAGCCGCAAGAACCCCTTCCAGACCCTGATCACCGAGATCCACCAGGAATTCGCCGAGCGTTTCCAGGCCCGGGTGGACGCCATCAGCCAGGAAACGGGCCGCCACGTGGCCGAGAACCTGGTCCACTTCCTGACCCGGCTCCTGGAAGAACTGGAGCAGGCCACGTCCCAGCAGCCCGAATCCCTGAGCGCCACCAGCGTGGCCCAGGAAAGGCTGCGCGTGGTCAACGACGCCACCCGCAAGGTACTGGCGCTCATGAGCGATACTTCCTTGGAAGGCCGCATCCAGCCGGGCAAGCTCAAGTCCCTGGGCGATCAGACAGTATTGGGTGGATTTCTCGCCGCCATCGGCGCGATCATCGCCGCAGCCACACACACCGTGGTCTATGACGTGACGGGCGGGGTCATGTACATCCTGGGCGCGCTCCTGGCCATCAACACCTTGGCCTGGCGGCGGCGCTCCATCATCCGCCGCTTCCGCCAGGGTTTTGAGAAGGGCGGCGAGCAGCTCAACACGGAACTCAAGGACAAGCTCGCGGCCCAACTGGACGGCGTGTTCAAGGAAATCCGTGCGGCCTTTGCGCCCTTTTTCAGCTCCATCACAGCCATGGAAAGCAAGATCGAAGGATTGCGCGATTCTTCTCAAGACCTGGGCCAGGACCTCGAAAGGTTGCGCGATTCCGTGGACACCATGGCCAAGTAGCCCGCCGCCTCTCCGGCCAGGCCCAACTTGACCCCAGCCTTTGATTGAGGCAGTACTTTGTGCGTTGTTCACGCATCTTTCGCTATATCATTGAGGAGGCTCGGAAATGATTTTTAACGTGGAAATGGAAACCATGCCCCGCGAGGAGCTGGAAGCGCTCCAGCTCAAGCGACTGAAATACCAGCTCGAACGCGTCTACGCCAATGTGCCGTTTTACCGCAAAGCCTTTGACGAGAAGAACATCTCGCCTGCGGACGTCACGAGCCTTTCCGACCTCGCGTCCCTGCCTTTCACGGAAAAGCAGGACCTGCGCAACCACTATCCCTTTGGCCTGTTCGCCGTGCCCAAAGAAAACATCGTGCGCTTGCACGCCTCCAGCGGGACCACGGGCAAGGCCACTGTGGTCGGCTACACCCAACGCGACCTGGATAATTGGGCGGAATGTATGGCCCGCACCTATATGTGCGCCGGCG
>QZKZ01000304.1 GCA_004796465.1 Desulfovibrio sp. | reverse complement strand
TTTTCATTTTGACTACTAGTTGCCAGTACCTCGTGTCTGCGGTGGGAAATTCCAGCATTGAAAATGGAAGGCTTCTTCGCTTTGTCTTGCCTGGCTTTTTTTTCGTATATTGGAGTCGTTTATACTCCGATCTATTTGCAACAGTATACTTTCTCAACATACGAGCCTCTCCCTATTGTCTTCACAAAGGAGTTTCACTACAGGCAAGACCCCAAATTCGTCGTATCGACAGATCTCCGACGGCCATGGATTCGTGGTATAAGGCTTTCTTCATTTGCCACGCCGATGAGGTCGAAGGCGATCAAATATCGCGGCCAAGGTATACATCCCGAGAATCTCCCTTACAACTCCTTTTATGCCGTCTCTTGTCTCACCTCTGGGGCGGTGCTTGTAGGCATCTTGGCGGATTCCACACCAAAAAAACAAGCCCCCTTGCCAACGGCAAAGGGGCTTGGAGCAGTTCCTCTATGAGGCTATTGGCTGAGCCGGGCCACCAGGGTGTCCAGTTCCTCGGCCAGTTTGGCCAATTCCGAGACTGCCACGGCAGCTTCGCCCATGGCCACGGTGGTTTCATTCACAGAGTGGGATATGCTGGTAATGGAGCTGTTGATCTCCTCGGCCGCCGAACTCTGCTCTTCAGTGGCCGTGGCGATGGAGGCCATGAGGGCGCTCGTCTCCTCGGTCTTATGGTTGATGTCGGAAATGCGCTCCGTGGTCTCCTGGATGCTTTCCATGCTCACGCTCACGGCTTGGTTGGAGCGATCTTTTTTCTCCAGGTTGTCGCGCACCGCGCCTTGGATGTCCTGAACATGGGAGGCCACGTCCTTGGTCGCGGTCATGGTCTTTTCCGCGAGTTTGCGCACCTCGTCGGCGACCACGGCGAAACCCCGTCCCGCCTCGCCGGCCCTGGCCGCCTCAATGGCGGCGTTGAGCGCCAAAAGGTTGGTTTGGTCCGCAATGTCCTCAATGACCGTGATCACCTCGCCGATGTTTTCGGCCTTTTCCGAGAGCGCGGTCATGGAAACGTCCACTTGTTCGCTCACGGCCTGGACTTCGGCCACCCCTTCGTTTGACTTGTTCATGGCGTTTTCTGCCTGACGGGCAACGTCGCGGTTCTCATCGGCATTCTTGGCAGCGTCCGAGGCGTTGCGCGCGATTTCCATGACCGTGCTGGTCATCTCCTCGATGGCCGTGGCCACTTCCGTGGACGCCGAGGCCTGCTCGTTGCTGGAAACCGAGACCTGCTCCACCTGGGAAGAAAGCTCCGTGCTGGCCGAGGCCACGCGCTGGGAGATGTCCTGGGCCTGGTGCGCCACTTCAAGCATCATTTGCTGCTTTTCCTCGACCTCGGCCTTGGCCGCGTTGGCCTCTTGCATGGCTTGCTCAGCCAGCTCCTTTTGGGCCAGGGCCTCGGCGGTCTGGGCCTCAACGTCCTCAATCTTCTGTTTGATGTCCGCGGCCATGCTCAAAATGGAGGAACGCAATTGACCGATAGCGTCTCTGGCATGGTAGTCGATGTCCACGTCGTATTCACCCTCGGCCACTTGGGACGCTGCCGTGGCCACGGCATTGATGGGTTTGCTCATGGACCGGACCAAGAACCAGGCAAAGAGGATGCCAGCCACAAGGCCCGCAGCCAGCAAGATCGCGGTGCTCTTGAGCATGGCCTTGTCCTGGCCGCGCATGATCTGGCTGTCCGTGAGTCCGGTGGCCACCACCACATCCAACCCGGTAAGGGTATACACATAGGTGGTCTTGTGTTCGCCGTTGAAGATGTATTCCACCATGCCTTGGTCCCTGGACACCAAGTCCGGACCAAAAGTAAAATCGCTCAAAGGACTTCCCGTGAGAGTGGGGTGGTTCAAAAACGCTCCATCCACACCCTTGCCCGCTTCAAAAGCGAAAAGATAGGCATTGCCCAGCACTTGTTTATCCATCAGGGCCGCGACTTTCGGGTCACTGAAAAAGTCATCTACGGATGCATAATTCTGGTGCTCAATCAGGAGGTCGAGATTACCACCTATCAGTTCCATGGCGTCGGTGACTCCGGCGAGCCCGGCCTCTGTAAGGGCTACCGTGGTCAAGCGCATGTTGACCAATGAAAACGCCAGGGCGACCGCCAACAACAGAAAGCACACCCCCCCGAACATCTTTGTGGTGAAGCGCATTTTTTTCAGCATGACCCCTCCTTATTTCAATGCTGATCCCAAAACCCCCGTTTTACCGAAGAATATGGATTTCCCCTTTTCCCGCCATGCGGGAGGGGGTATTTCATTGTGACATTATCATTACCATTATTTTTCCTATCTGTGAAGCTTGTTAGACAAACCTGCTGAAAAGATACTGCCTGAACCAATGAAGTAGGTTATGCGAAGAATGGCGTATATATTTTACCTAATACGGTGTCGGGGTATTTTCAGGAATAATTATTCCATATACACACTGCAGTGATTACATTGTAAGATGCAAATATGCCTAGGAAATATTCTCAAACCTCCTTTCCTCCAGGGCTTGACTTTATGCGGGCAATTTGTTTGCCTAGGCAAGAAAAAAGAGGCCACATGAAAGATCAAGACCCCATCCAAGAAACCGCTGGATACCTCGTATACCGAGTGGGCCGCTTGCTCCGGTTTCGCGCTGCGCAATTCTTCAGGAGCAAGGGATTGGACATCAGTCCTGAACAATGGTCCGTGCTCATGACCATTGCGCACAAGAGCCGCCCGGCGCTTAGCGATTTAGCCGACGCGACCATGGGCGACCACCCCAACGTGACCCGCTTGGTTGACGGCCTGACTGCAATGGGTCTGGCTCGGCGCATCCCCAACCCCGGAGACAAACGCAGTTCCTTGGTGGAAATCACAGACAAGGGGGAAAGCTTCATTGATGACATTTGGCCGGATCTTCTCGAAGCCAAGGCCGAGTACTTTGACGGCATGGATCAAAACGAGGTGACCACGTTCATCCGTTTGTTGCGGCTTATGCAAACCAATTTGGAAGCAGGGTGATTTTTTTTTCATCAATTACTTGCCTCGGCAAATAAACAAAAGGAGCATCTCATGACTATCGATAAGAACAAATTGGTGGAGGCGGCTAAAGAAAACGGCAAGGCAGGCTGTTCATGCTCGGAGGCTATTGCAAAAGCCTTTGCCAGGTATGTGGGCATTGATGAAGGTCAGGCCATGGCCGCTGTCAGCGGTCTTGCCGGCGGCATGGGACTCATGGGCGAGGTTTGCGGAGTGGTTGCCGCGTGCATGGTGATCCTGGGCTTGAAATACGGACCAAGAAGCATGGACGATCTGGCGAGGCGCAGAATGGCCATGGGCAAGGCCATGGAATTCGCCCAGTCTTTTGAAGAGGAGTGTGGGTCCCTGCTGTGCCGGGATCTGAGCCAGGGTGCTCAATTGCGCACGGAAGAAGACGCTCGGGCCTTGCGGGAGAGTGGTCGGCCCGAGCGCCTCATAGGGAGTGGTGCGCAAATCTTGGTGGAAATGCTGGAAAAACCCTTTCCTGACCTAAAGGAAGGGTCAGTTTAGTCGAGCAATCCCTCGTCCTTGAGATAATGCATGACCCTGGCGGTTTGGGTCCAGGCCATGGTGCCGCCCAGGGAAATGGCCACCAAGCAGGTCTCCAGGATCTCTTGGGGAGTTGCGCCCTTTTCCACGGCCCTTTCGGCTTGGCCCACGATGCAGCCATGGCAGCCCGACACAAGGGCACCGCACAAAGCCAGGAGGTGCTTGGTTTTGGCTTCCAGGGCTCCTGGCGCATACGTAGCGTGGTAATAGTCCATGTAGGCCTCTTGCAAGGTAGGAAATCGACCGAGAAGGTCGTGGCATTCCTTGCGGATGGCTTCAATATCATGGTGAACGCTCATGGGCGCCTCCTTGGCGGCATACGGGTGCCGCGGTTATGCGGTTGTGGTTCTGGACGGCAGGGCAGCAGCTAAGAAAAAGAACAGCCCCAGGCCCGCGAGTTGGTATAGTACTTCAGGCCTGGGCTCGGGCACGGCCACGGGATACATCGCTTCGAACACTGTTCGCGTGGAGAGCATCAGGCCCTGGGACATGAAGTAGACACGGGCCAGGCCATTTCCCTTGAGCAGCCTGTAAGCGAAAAACAGAGACCAAGCTCCGAACACCACGAGCAAAAGGCCCACACAATAGGTGATCAGGATGAAGAAATCCAAGGCAGGGGCAGACAGGGCAGCATACTCGTGGAACGCGGCCA
>QZKZ01000066.1 GCA_004796465.1 Desulfovibrio sp. | reverse complement strand
TGCTGTCGTGTCCTTTGAAGTAGGGGAGAGGAAAAAGTCGTGGGGGGAAGGAGGGAACCTTTTGCAAAAGGTTCCCTCCTTCCCCCCACGACTTTTTCCTCTCCCCTACTTCAAAGGACACGACAGCATTCTGTCCTTAAATATTCGCTCTTGATAGGCGCTCATGAGGTCTTCGCGTTTGAGGATGCCTTCGATTTTGGTGGGGTCGTGGGGGTCTGTGACCGGCGCAAAGGAGATGCGGAAGCGGTTGAAGAGGTCCAGGGCGGTTTCCAGGTTGTCGCTGGTCTTGAGGGTGATGGACTTGGGCGTCATGATATCCGCGGCAATGGCGATGCCTTCGAGGTCGTTGATATCCTCAAGGGCCGGACGCAGGTCACGGGCCGAGAGCACGCCGGCCAAGCGCCCCTTGCGGTCGAGCACCGGGAAGTGGGCGTAAGGGGAGTTGATGACGCGTTTGAGCACGGTCAGGGCGGAGTTGTCCACGGACAGGGACTCATAGGAAGTGATCATGACGTCGCTGACAGACATGCAGCGCAGCACGGACACGTCGTGGCCGCGAATGATGTTCATACCTTGGGCCAGGAGTTTTCTCTCGTAGACCGAGTAGCCGGAGAGCCAGCGGGCCGTGCCCGAGGCTGCGATACATGCGGCCATGACCGGCAGGATCACCTGGTAGGACGAGGTTAGTTCAAAGATGGTCAGGATGGCGGTGATGGGGGCCAAGGTGGTGCCCGCGACCACCGCACCCATGCCTGCCAGGGCGTAGTGGCCGGGGTCCAGGCCCAGTTCGGGGAACATGGTGTTGACGGCAAGGGCCGTGGCCGCGCCCAGGCTCGCGCCTAAAACCAAAGACGGCGCGAACACGCCGCCGCTCATGCCCGAGCCAATGCACAGGGCCGTTGCCAAGAGCTTGGCTCCCAGGATAGCCACAGCCAGAGTCAAGGTCAGGGACCCGGCCACAGCCATGTTCACGGTGGAGTATCCCACGCCGAGCACCTGGGGCAGGAACAGGGCCAGCGTTCCCAACAGCAGCCCGCCCAGGGCCGGGGTGGACCAGTTGGGCAGGGGCGCGCGGGTAAAAAGCTTGTCCAGGCCAAAAAGCAGACGGATGAAGACTACGGCCACCAGGCCCGCGAGCATGCCGAGCAGGAGGTACAGGCCGAGTTCCCAGCCATGCTCCAGGGTAAAGCCGCCCGCAGCCAGGCTGGGCAGATCGCCCCAGAGGTGGCGGGCAAACACCGAGCCCGTGACCGAGGCCACGATGATCAGGGTGATGTAGCTGACATTGATGTCGAGCAGGATGATCTCGACCGCAAACAGGGTTCCGGCAATGGGCGCGTTGAAGGTGGCGGCAATGCCTGCTGCCGCGCCCGAGGCGAGCAAGGCCCGGCGCAGGTCCGAGCTGAGGCCCAGGAGTTGGGCCATGGACGAGCCCAGGGACGCGCCGATCTGGACAACCGGTCCTTCCCTGCCCACGGATGCTCCCGCGCCGATGAGCAGGCTGGTGACCATGGCCTTGAAGGCCGTGACCCGGTGCCGGATCTTGGAGCGGTCCCTGGCCACGGACTTGATGACCTCGGCCACTCCCGGCCCCCTGGCTTCGGGCGCAAAGCGGTGGATGATCGGACCGACAATGAGCCCGGCCAGGGCTGGAGCAAACAGAATCAGCCACCACGGTGCATGGGCAACCCGCTCAGCAAAATCACCGCTACCCGGCCAGATCACCCCCTGGAACACGGCGATGAGCAGCCGGAACCCCACCGCGCCCAAAGCGGCCAACAGTCCCACGGCCACGGCCAGGACCAGTGCGATCACGTGATGGATGCGGATGCGTTCCCAATACGAGGTCAGCACAAGGCAACTCCCCTTTGCCCCCATAGTAGGAAAGATTCCGTGACAATGGCAAGGCGCGCTCCTGTCCAACCCGTTCCAAAGCCATGGAATTTTCATACTTCAACGGGAAACTAAAACCGTGTATGGTCCGGACCCATTGCTGATCCTATTTTCCCCATACCAAGAGATCAACAGACCGAAATACCGAGGAAAGACCATGGCCGAGTTTGTGAATGACGACAAGGCGCTGCTGGAGCGCGTGGAAAAGTCCCTGGAGTCGCGCCAGGCAGCTGAGCTGGAAGGCAGCGTAGGCGGCCTGCAAGCCGTGATCGTGAATGTGGAGCCCGGCGGCCAGCGCGAGGCCGTGAACGAGTTCCTGCGCTTCACGGGCTATGATTTTGCCGGGGCTTTTGAGGACGAGGAAGCTCTTACCTACGTGCTCAAGCTTGAGGGCTCGGCTGACTTCCTGTTTCGCTCGCGCAAGGTGGCCAACCCCTTCCTCTCCTACAACAAGGGCCCCAAGTCGAACCACCAGCCCAATGCCCGGCTCGAGACCTTTGTCTACACCGTGGACGACCTCAACCGCTTCATCGCCATCCAGAAACAGCGGGGCATCAGCTTTGTGACGCCCCTGGCCATTGACAGGGGCAACTACCTGTTCATCCAGACCGTGCCCTCGCGGTTCACGGGCAATTCCACGGGGTTTATCCAATGGAAGGAAAGACAGGGCGATTATGCCGGAGTGTTTGCCAAGCCCCTGGACATGGTGCTCCCCAAGCCCAAGCTCAAGCATTTGGCCTTCATTGGCCGCTTGGACCACTCGGCCACGCGCGTGCACGCCGAGCACCGCGACGACGCCATTATCGAGTTCATGGACCAGACCTGTTACACATTCGCCTTCGCCGTGTACGTGGAGTCGCTGAACTCCATCACCAATGTGGCCCGGCTGGCAGAAGGCGAATATGCCCAGGTCTTCACCTCGGGTATCAAGCCATTTACAACGTTGGATGAGTCCGGCCCCACCGAGCGGTTCATCCATAATTACGGTCTCAGGGTGCATCACCTGGCATTCGAGACCCAGGACATCGAAAACACCTTTTCCGCGCTCAAGGCCGATGGTTTGGGCTTTCTCGTGGACTTGGTGGGCGGCCCTGACGAAGGGTTGCATCAGACCTTTTCAAACATGTCCGGGCACACCTTTTTGGTGAACGAGTATATTTTGCGCTACGGTGGGTTTGACGGGTTCTTTACCAAGTCGAATGTGACGGAACTGACATTAGCCACTGATAAGCAGTAGACAAGCTGTGAGGGACTTTTCCCCAACGTAGTGAAGGCAAAACCGTCTGGAGGGCGATATGGGACTGCTGTCACGGTTGTTCAAGAAAAAGGGCGTTGAGCAAGAAACAGAGAGCGTGGTCACTGTGGACAAGGACCATGCCGTGGTGGAACTCAGGTCGCCTTGCCTGCTTGCCTTTGACCTGCCGGCTGAAGGAGTCAAGTACACGATTCCAGATTTTGAGCCCGGACAGTACAAGATCCCGATGCACGCCATCAAGGTTGTTTCCGGGGCTGGTCCGTCGGACACCAACCTCATCGAAGTGGACACTGGAGTAATCTACTTCATTGACGCGGACTACGAGGACAAGTTCCGCGATTTCGAGGCTCAAATGTTCGAGGAGACCGGCGATTCCTACCAGATGGTCGAGAATCCCGAACAATTCGCCGAACAGATCGGCATAGCTTATGACTGCCTAGAAGCGCCCGGTATTGGTTCGGGCTACGACTTTGAGGGTGACGGCACGTATGTTTTGGATTTGAGCAAGGTGGAGCGTGTGTAAGCAAGGTTGGCGGGGATGGTGGTATGGCCGGGCTGTACTTTGACTGCCTTCCTCTATTGACGTTGAAAACAATGCGTCAGTGTCTCAACAGGACAGACACCTTACCCCAATCACACAGGAAATCCCCCTGGCAGCCCATCCAAATACCCGCAAAGAACGTCCAACCCAATGAGCGGAGTGGACGACAAGGGCAAGGCCCGCACTATGTTGCGCGTGAGAAAGGGCATCTCCGCGTCCCACTGGCCGTCAGGACCCACCTTGTTCATGATCACCGCGCCCAGGCCGATATTGAGGTCCTTGAGCGTGGCCTCCACCCGCTCGGCCTCGGCGAATGAGAGCTTGTCCGGGTTGACCACGATATTAATGGCGCAGCGCTCCTTGTCCTGAAACAGCTCCTTGAGTTCCTGAAAAAAGGACTGCTGCTCGTTGAGCTTGCAGGTGATCTTGTCCCGCTCGAATTCAGCCTTGCCCACCTGGATCTTGGTGATGATTTCCTTCTTTTTGATGATCTCCTGGCGCAGGGTTAAGAGCTCCTCAACCCAAATCAGGGACAGGGTGGGCAAGTGGAAAAACTTGGTGGCCAGGGCTGTGGGCGGCATGTCGAACACCACAACTTCGGCTTGAATAGGGGATGAAGCGGACTGGTTGGCGTAGCTTCGGAAGGCGAGAAGCAGGGCGTACTCCTCAATGCCAGGGGAATGCTTGATCACGCCCAGGTGTTTTTCCAGGTTGAACGCGGTCTGATAGGTGTAGGTGCGGCGAATCTGGGACTCAATGCCCCGCAAGTACTCGGCCACCCAGGTGTCGATGTCGGCCTGGGCCACATGGAGGTTTGGTGCGACTTCCTTGGGATCGGGCCCCAGTTGGGTATCAAGGATGTCGCACTGGTTGTGGGCCGGGTCCAGGGAGACCAGCAGCACCTTTTTGCCGCCACGGGCCAAATGGAGGGCGGACAAGGTGCTGGTGGTGGATTTTCCCACACCGCCCTTGCCCACGTGGAACGAGAAATGTTGAGTACTTGCGGCCATTGCTGTGTTTCCTGCGCGTTGGTCTTGAAAAGTGGACTGCCCGTTAGCAGCAATCGAGCATGGAAAAGAGGTCGGACAAGGGCTCGTGAGCCGTACACACCCGATTGAGCATGATCTCCAGCTCATTCTCCATGTCCGGCAAAAGCTCAAGGGACAGGTGCATGGGCGGCGCTTGAATGCCCACAAAAGAGCCCAGCACCAGGATGCTGAAGATGTTTTCCAGCTCGCGGGTCTCCCATTCCAGGAGTTCCGTGGCCCGGTGCTTGTTCACCGCGTCGAACAAGCGCCAGAAATCGCGGATTCCCTTCAAAATCTTGGTCACCATGCTCGCCTCAACCGACCCGGAACAATCGCATTTCATGGGCCACGCGGGCCTTGGTGGGGAAATAGTAGTACGCCGCGTACAGGGCCGCGAGAAACGCCCCGCCAAAGTGGAACATGCTGGTGGAGCAAATATAGGCCAGGGCCGCGAAATACGGAGAGACCAGGGCCACGCTGAGCAGGGTCGATTCAAAAGCCAGGAATGGCTTGGCTTCCACTGAGGTGCTTTCCCCCACCTTTTTCACGAACCAACCCCGGATGAACAGGGGCAGGGCCAAGGCCACGACCACGGCTCCAATAAAGGCGATAGGGCCGATAACCTCAGGCGGGGCCAAGGGACCCGGCTCCTGCAGAACCCGATACACGCCCCAGCCAATGAAGATCAGGGCCGCGGGCGCCAGCATGAGCAGGTATCGCTTGAACAGGGCTTTTTGAATCCGGTCCTTGTCCATGTCTCTCCAGGCGATGTTGGGTGAAACCCGGCCAGGCCTCGGCCTGGCCGGGTTGGTTACAATCCAATAACGTGGATTTACGTTGCCGGAGCCATTTCACCACTTGAGGTCTTCATGAAGCGGATCAGACCTTCAGCAATGACCCAAATGGACACCACGAACACCAGCATGTTCAGAACTTGCAGCAGCATGTTTCCGCTGTCCATGTACAGGCCCTGGTTAACGAGGATGGCCCACAGGGTCATGCCCGCCAGGAACAGCGCAGGGATGCCCGAGATCAACCACGCCAAGCCGCCCTTGCGCTTGAGGTACACGGTCACCGTGGTCAGGACAAGGGCCGCCAGGATCTGGTTGATGCAGCCGAACAACGGCCACAACGCCAACGCTCCCTTGCCGTCCCCGCCAGAGGAGAAGGCCAGGAAACCAGCGAGCACCACTGCAACACCAGTGGAGATGTACTTGTTGTTGAACAAGGGGAACTTGTTGCCCAGGAGTCCCGTCAGCACATAACGCTCAATGCGCGTGGCAGTGT